>JBAUGC010000803.1:0-9774 GCA_049679485.1 Xanthobacteraceae bacterium | reverse complement strand
AGCGCCGTCCGCTTAAGCTTCCCCCAATCGGAAGCGATTACGGCGGACATGCCGGATACCCTGACGGGACACAGCCTGAACACTTGACCGTCGGCAACCTCTTCTTAAAGCCGCGGGTACGGAATTGGCAAGCCGGATGCGACATTTACCCAAAGCAGCCGAATTGCGGGTTTGCCCGCCGCCCTGTCCGCTCGCCTCTAATCTAGGTGCTTAAGTTTCGATTAACCACGCCTGCCTAATGCAGTAAGAGGGGCGCGGAGGGCTGAAAACCGATGGCTGTCCGAGCGGCGCGCTGGGCTTTCCTCGGTCTGATCTTCGCGACGGCCGCATTTGCTGGGGACCGGGCTATGGCCCCCTCGGCTGCCGGCGGCGATTCGCCCCCGGTTGCGACCGATGCGCGGCTCGGCGGCGACGAATCGCAGACCCGGTTTGTCATGGATATCAGCCGCAAGATCGATCTCCACGCCTTTACGCTGGCCGATCCTTATCGCGTCGTAATCGACATTCCGCAGGTAACCTTTCAGCTGCCGCCGAAAACGGGCGACAGCGGCCGCGGCCTGATCAAGGCCTTTCGCTTCGGCCTGGTGATGCAGGGCGGGTCACGGCTGGTGTTCGACCTCGCCAAGCCCGTGCGCGTCGAAAAAGCCTTCGTCGTCGATGCCGCCGCCGACGCGCCGGCGCGATTGGTGCTTGATCTTCTCGCAACCGATCGCGAGAGCTTCTTGCGCCGGATCGCTTTGGAAAACAGCCAGGTGCGCGCCGAGCCTCAACACGGGAGCAATCAGGCGGCGAGGGACACCGATCTGCGT
Source organism: Xanthobacteraceae bacterium (assembly GCA_049679485.1). Lineage (GTDB taxonomy): Bacteria > Pseudomonadota > Alphaproteobacteria > Rhizobiales > Xanthobacteraceae > BOG-931. The sequence goes on along the minus strand of JBAUGC010000803.1, from coordinate 8,965 downwards.
CCGCTTGTCGCGCTTGATCCCGGCCACGGCGGCATCGACACCGGCAGCAAGGCGCCGAGCGGCGAACTGGAAAAAGACATTGTCTTGAGTTTCGCCCAACACTTGCGTGACCGTATCGAAAAGTCCGGGAAATACCGCGTCCTCATGACGCGGACCGACGACACTTTCGTACCGCTTGCCGAGCGGGTGCGCATCGCGCGCAACGCCGGCGCTTCGCTGTTCGTTTCGATTCACGCCGACTCGCTGCCGCACGGTGAGGGTGATGCGCAAGGCGCGAGCATCTACACATTGTCAGATACTGCGACCGACTCGGAGGCCGCGCGCCTCGCCGAGAAGGAAAACCGTGCCGATGTTATCGCCGGTGTCGATCTTAAAGCCGAGCCGGATGACGTAGCCGGCATCCTGCTCGACCTTGCCGAGCGGGAGACCAAAGGTTTTTCGCTGCGATTTGCCCAGAAACTCGTCGGTGACCTGAAGACCGCTACCGTGTTGCACAAGAAGCCGCTGAAGTCGGCCGGCTTTCGCGTGTTGCGGGCGCCCGACGTGCCTTCCGTGCTAGTAGAGCTCGGCTACGTCTCAAACCGCTCTGACCTGCACTCACTGCTTTCCGAAACCTGGCGCAATCGGACGTCGGAGACCATGGCGCAAGCCATCGACTCCTTCATGGCGGCTCGCACCACCGGCACCCGCGCCGGCGCAAATTAGGATCCCGACCAGTGCGTTGCCCGAGCTATCGCCGGCCTCAGTTTGAACAAAAACCGGAGCGACGAAACGCGATGGCGATCGGGGCTAACGGGGAATTGGGGCCGATAGCGCCCAACCGGATGTTCGCCGCGTGGCCGCGTTTGACCGCGCGCCGCGGCGAGGTAGGGCGCTGGTAAATGAAGCTCTTGCTACGATTCCTCGGCTTCCTGTTCGCGGCGGGTACCATCCTGTTCATTGTCGGCGTCGGCGCAGTCGCCGGTGTATTGTGGCATTTCTCCAAGGACTTGCCGGACTATTCTCAACTAAAGGACTATGAGCCTCCAGTGATGACGCGGGTACACGCCGCGGACGGCTCATTGTTGGCGGAATATGCCAACGAACGCCGGCTCTATCTTCCGATCCAGGCGGTGCCGAAGCTGGTGATCAACGCGTTCATCTCGGCGGAAGACAAAAACTTTTACCAACATCCCGGAATTGACGTTGCGGGCATTGCCCGCGCGGGCCTGCTCTATGTCCAGAACTTTGGCAGTAGCCGGCGTCCGCAAGGTGCTTCTACCATCACCCAACAGGTGGCAAAGAACTTCCTGCTGACCAACGAACTATCGATTACCCGCAAAATCAAGGAAGCGCTGCTCGCGCTGCGCATCGAGCGGACCTATTCGAAGGACAAGATTCTCGAACTCTATCTCAATCAAATTTACCTCGGACTCGGCGCCTACGGAATTGCCGCGGCTTCGCTGCTGTACTTCGACAAGTCAGTGCATGAGCTGACGATCGCCGAGGCGGCGTATCTCGCGGCGTTGCCCAAGGGTCCGAACAATTACAATCCATTCCGCCACCACGACGAAGCGGTCGCGCGCCGCAATTACGTGATCGACCGCATGGTCGAGGACGGCTACATCACCGCGCAAGTAGGCGACAACGCCAAGAAGCAGCCGCTCAATATCGCGGTACGGCCGACCGGCGCTCACACTTTCGCGGCCGAATATTTCGCCGAAGAAGTACGCCGGTACATCTTCGAAAACTACGGCGAGAAAAAGCTCTACGAGGGCGGGCTTTCCGTTCGCACCACGCTTGATCCAAAGATGCAGGTGCTGGCGCGCAAAACCATGACCGACGGCCTCGTTAATTTTGATGAGACGCAAGGCTGGCGCGGTGCGGTCACCAAGATCGACATCAGCGGCGATTGGGGCGCGAAGCTAGCCGACGTGAAATCGCTGTCTGACATCGACCCGTGGCGGCTCGCAGTCGTGCTCCAGGTCGACGATCAATCGGCGCGCATCGGACTCCAGCCCCCCCGCGATCCCGGCGGCGCCGTGGTCAAGGCTCGCGAGGTTGGTATCGTCCCGGCCGAAGGCGCCAAATGGGCGAAACCAGCGGGCACACCGGCAAAACAGCCAGTGCGGGTCAGTCAGATCCTCACACCTGGCGACGTCATCTACGTCGAGCCGCTGAAGGACCAACAAGGCCAGTTCCGGTTGCGCCAGATACCGGAAATCTCCGGCGCCATGGTCGTCATGGATCCGCACACCGGCCGCGTGCTGGCGATGGTTGGCGGCTTCTCTTACGACCAGAGCCAGTTCAACCGCGCGACCCAGGCGCTGCGGCAGCCCGGCTCCTCGTTCAAACCGCTCGTCTATGCTTCCGCGATCGACAACGGCTACACGCCCTCAACCATCGTGCTCGATGCTCCGCTCGAAATTGACATGGGGCCCGGGGGCGGCGGCGTTTGGAAGCCGGAAAACTACGGCGGCAAATTCTATGGGCCCTCGACGCTGCGCTTCGGCCTTGAACTGTCGCGCAACGTGATGACGGTGCGGTTGGCGCAAGACATCGGCATGCCGCTGATTGCGGAATACGCCAAGCGGTTCGGCGTCTACGACGATTTGCCGCCTTACCTTTCGTACGCGCTTGGTGCCGGTGAGACCACGGTATTGCGGATGGTCGCCGCTTATTCGATGCTGGACAATGGCGGCAAACGCGTCAAGCCGACCTTGATCGACCGGATTCAGGACCGCTACGGCCACACCATCTATAAGCACGACCAGCGCGAGTGCCGCGGCTGCGACGCCGATCAATGGACCAATCAGCCCGAGCCGACGCTGGTGGATCGCCGCGAACAGGTGATCGATCCGATGACCGCCTATCAGATCACCTCGATGATGGAGGGCGTCGTCCAGCGCGGCACGGCGACCGTGGTGCGTGACGTTGGCAAGCCCATCGCCGGCAAAACCGGCACCACCAATGAAGAGAAAGACGTGTGGTTCATCGGCTTTTCGCCGGATATCGTGTGCGGCGTCTACATGGGGTACGACAAGCCGCGCCACATCGCGCGCCTTGCCACCGGCGGGCACTTGGCCGCACCGGTTGTGCGCGATTTCCTCAAGGTCGCGCTCGCCGACAAGCCGCCGATCCCGTTCCGCGTGCCGCCCGGCATCAAGCTGATCCGGGTCAACGCAAAAACCGGCATGCGCGCCGCCGCCGGCGACACCCGAGTCATTCTCGAAGCCTTCAAGCCGGGCACTGCGCCGCCCGATAGCTACTCGGTCATCGGGACCGAATCCGCCAACGGCAAGGCGCTGCCAGTTCCGCCCGAAGCGGATCGCGCTGTCCGCGGCGGCACCAGCGGCTTGTACTGAGATCAAGGATCGGGCGCTAGCGATCAGGTCACGCCAGCCGCCAGGGCGCGATCATTGACACCTGATGTCCGACGCCTGATATCTGACTTATGCGCGCGGAAATCACGGCCATCGTCGAGGAGATTAAGCAGTCCGTCGGGCTGCTGAGGAGGCATCTTTGACGTCGACAAAGCCCGCGTGCGGCTTGCCGAGCTGAACCGGCAGGCCGAAGACCCAAATCTCTGGAACGATCCGCAGCGTGCTAGCCGCGTCATGCGGGAGCGCACTGCCCTCGACGACCAGCTCACCGCGCTGTCCCGCATCGAGCAGGAGCTGGACGATCAGGGGATGCTGATCGAACTCGGCGAAGCGGAGCACGATCAGAAAGTCATCGCCGAGGCGGAAGCCGCGCTGCGTACGCTCAAAGCCGAAGTGGCGCGCCGCGAGCTTGAGGCGCTGCTGTCCGGCGAGGCTGACGCCAACGATTGCTATCTCGAAGTGCATGCCGGCGCCGGCGGTACCGAGAGCCAGGATTGGACCAACATGCTGTTGCGCATGTATGTGCGCTGGGCCGAGCAGCACGGCTTCAAGGTCGACTACATCGAGGAAAACCAGGGCGAAGAGGCCGGCATCAAATCGGCCACCATCGAGGTCAAGGGCCGCAACGCCTATGGCTGGCTGAAAACCGAGAACGGCGTGCATCGGCTGGTTCGCATCTCTCCGTTCGACGCCAACGCCCGCCGCCATACCTCTTTCGCCAGCGTCACTGTCTATCCGGTGGTCGATGACCGCATCAATATCGACATCAAGGAAGCCGACGTGCGTGTGGACACGATGCGCGCCGGCGGCGCCGGCGGCCAGCACGTCAACAAGACCGAGTCGGCGGTCCGCCTTACCCACATTCCGACCAACATCGTAGTGGTGTGCCAGAACGATCGCTCCCAGCACCGCAATCGGGCGCAGGCCTGGCAGATGTTGCGCGCCAAACTCTATGAAGCCGAGCTAAAAAAACGCGAGGCGCAGGCCGCCGCCGAACAGGCCGCCAAGACCGATATCGGCTGGGGCCATCAGATCCGTTCCTACGTGCTGCAGCCCTATCAGATGGTGAAGGATTTGCGCACCGGCGTCGCCACGTCCAACACCGGCGGCGTGCTCGATGGTGACATCGATCAATTCATGGAAGCGGCGCTGGTGCAGAAGGCGTTCGGCGGCGAGCCGGCGGTAGTGGAGGACGTCGACTAGACCGTGTGCTCATAAATCCGGCTCAATGTCAGCTTCGCCCCGAAAGCGACGGAATTGCCGCGCGGCAGCGAAATGATGCGACGGGCCAAGAGGAGACATCGACGGACATCTCTTCCGGCACGCAAACGCTTTCCTCTCCAGAGCGCGCTTCGACTAATTCGTCATGGTGTGTCTTTGTAGATTGTGCCACCCTTCATGATGACGAGAAAGTTTTTGTCGGGGTCTGCGACGAGCTTGATATTTTCCAACGGATTGCCGTCGATGAGCACCAGATCGGCGATTGCGCCCTCTTCGACCACGCCAAGCTTGCCGGGGTAGGGATTGATAAAGCCGGAAAGCGCCATCAACGCGCCATTGTCAGCGGTAGCCATTTTGAGCGTTTCGGCAGGCGTGTACCAGCGAACCATCTTCGCCAAGATCGCCCCCTGCCGTGTGGTGAGCCTCGCGTCGAACAGAATGTCCGTACCAAAAGCCGTTTTAATATTGTATTTCCTCGCCAGCTTGTAGGCGTTGTCCGTTCCGGCAAAGACTTCTAGCGCCTTCTTCTGCGACACCGGGTTCTCTAGTGGGGAGGCATCTTCATCGTCCAGAAACGGCTGCAAGCTCCACCAGATACCTTTATCCGCAAGCAACTTGGCGGTCGGTTCGTCGATTAACTGACCGTGTTCGATACACTTGACGCCAGCGGCAAGCCCTTGCCGAATTGCGCGCGGTGTATAGGCATGCACCGTGACATACGTGCCCCAATTGTCGGCCGCCGCGACGGCGGCACGATCTCAGGTTCGGTGTACTGCGTCGACTCAATCGGATTGTGGGGCGAAGCAACGCCACCGCCCGCCATGAGTTTGATCTGGCTGGCACCCTGCCTCAACTGCTCTCTGGCTCGTAACCGGACCTCATCGGGGCTGTCGGCAATGGCCGCGATACCTTCGGCTTCGGAATGGCTCAGCGGACCTCCGAGCACCCGCGGAACCTCGAATGAGAACCTGAAATCTCCATGTCCCGAGGTTTGCGAGATAAAAGCGCCCGAGGGATAGATGCGCGGACCAATCATGACACCCTCGTCGATGGCGCGCTTGAGCCCAAAGACAGGACCACCGAGGTCACGCACCGTCGTGAAACCTCTCATCAGCGTTGCTTCGGCCTGTCGCGCAGCCAAGAGCTGGAGATAGTTCGGATCGGCAGTCATGAGCACCATCTGAGGCGTCGCCGCCATGAATGCATGCCAATGCGCGTCAATCAGGCCCGGCATCAGCACGCGTCCGTCCGCCGCAATAATCCGAACGTCGGCATTCGCATCGACGGCGATTGGGTTTACGGATATGCGCTCAATGATGCCGCTTTTGACCAGCACATTGGAAGGAGCTGAGAGCACGCTACTCCTGCCATCAAAGATACGGACGTTCTGAAAAAGCGTTGTGCCGCCGCTAACCGCAGCGGTGAAAGGCTCCAAACCTGGCGCTTCCAAATCTGCATCGCCTTGCGCCAAGCTCACCCGGCAAGGTCCGAGCACGAGTGCCGCGGCCAAAATGAGCGGTGCACCGAGCGCGAGCTTCAATACTCGGATCATCATGAGGCCGACTCCGCGTCAAAAGCGCCATTTCGAGCGCGCGCCAGTCACTTCTGCTTTTCACCCCAACTGCAGACATTTCGTTGCGTCGCGCCAAGTGACGTGACGGGCCAGATGCAAACCTTCGCCTCTCGTCACACCTTTAATTGACCGGCCGCACCGCCGGAACGCACCGAACTCAGTCGCTTTGCGCCGGGTGCTGCAACTGTTCCATGATCTGATCGAGGTTGAAGCTTTGTGGCTTCTGCCTGGGCGGGAAGTCCTTGAACGTGGCAACGAACTCCGCGGCGATGGCTTGGACTCCATATGCCAAATACACCTTGTGAATCGTCCACGCGAAGTAGGAGTTCGAAGTGATCTGGGCGCGCTCATAAGGGTCCATGCGCAGATTAAAGAACAGCGGCAACCGCCGAGCCGTGAAAGGTTCGCCCCAGACATCGAGAGTACCGGGGGTCTTTTGCTCAAGGAAAACCAGTTTCCAGTTTTCGTAGCGGATCGCTACGAGCTGGCCGTCGTCGTTGAAATAGATAAAGCCTTTGCGATCGGAGTGCACCTGCTGTCCGGTTAAGTACGCAAGCTGATTGTAACCATCGAGGTGCACTCGGTAGGTACGATTGCCGATTTGCCAGCCCTTTAACAGCCGATCCTTCACGCTAGCATCACCGGCGGCTGCCAACAGCGTCGGGAACCAGTCGTGGCCGGAAAAGATATCGTTCGCGACGCTTCCCGGCTTGATGTGGCCCGGCCAGCGCACCATCGCGGGCACGCGAAATGCGCCTTCCCAGTTCGTGTTTTTCTCGCTCCGGAATGGTGTCATCGCCGCATCAGGCCAGGAATTCATGTGCGGGCCGTTGTCGGTCGTGTAGACGACGATCGTGTCGTTCGCGATACCTAGATCGTCCAGCGCCTTCAGCAATTTACCAACATCGCCGTCGTGCTCGATCATGCCGTCGGCATATTCGTTGTCGGGCATCCCGCTTTGACCGCGCATCGACGAGCGAACGTGCGTATAAAGGTGCATCCGCGTCGTGTTCATCCAGACAAAAAATGGCTTGGTCGCCTTGACCTGCCGCTGCATGAAGTCGATCGCCGCTCCGGTGGTCTCGTCGTCGATCGTCTCCATCCGCTTCTTTGTGAGCGGTCCGGTATCCTCGATGATCTGTTTGCCCACTTTGCCGAAGCGCGGATCGACGGTTGGGTCGTCGCGATCGCTGGCCTTGCTCTTGATCACGCCGCGCGGACCGAACTGGGCCTTGAACGCTGGATTTTTCGGATAGTCGGGGTCTTCCGGCTCCTCTTCGGCATTGAGGTGATAGAGATTGCCGAAGAACTCATCGAAGCCGTGCACCGTCGGCAGAAATTCATTCCGGTCGCCGAGATGGTTCTTGCCGAATTGACCGGTGGCGTAGCCGAGCGGCTTGAGCGCTTCCGCAATGGTGATGTCTTCGGGCTGCAGGCCCACCGTGGCACCAGGAATGCCAACCTTTGAGAGGCCAGTGCGTAATGTCGCTTGCCCGGTGATGAAGGACGAGCGTCCCGCCGTGCAACTCTGCTCAGCGTAATAGTCGGTGAACATCATGCCTTCTTTGGAGATGCGATCAATATTGGGCGTCCGGTAGCCCATCACGCCGAATGTATAGGCGCTGATATCGGATTGGCCGATGTCATCGCCGAAGATGACGAGGATGTTTGGCCTCTGCTGCGCGGACGTCGGCGTATTCGCCATGATTATGGTGACAAGCATTGAAAGCGCGGCGATCGAGAGCTTTTTGATCGGACGCATCGCCTCACTCCTTGGTAATGAAAATCGGTCACGAGGTTCTATCCGTCTCCAATCGCCTTGTCCGTTGGAGACGTGCATTACCTAGTTAGAGGGTAAGCGAAATGTTGATCTTGAGACTACGCGACTCCGAAATTCCTTGCATCACGCTCCCGTGATCCGGGAACCTGCATCATCATTGTTTCCGCTGCGATGCACGCTCCACTTCCGCGATGGGTCAGTTTCGACCGATCCAGCCGGCTTTGCCGGTCAATCGATGTCCGCTTCGCCCCGAAAGCAGACCCGATGGCTGGAGCGAGGTCCGAGGTCGGTTGTAACCCGTGATTCAAACTCCAAAACTTGAGAGCTTCGTATCATACGCTATGAACTCATCGACGATGAATGGGTTGCCATCAGGCCGATGGCGGCGAACAAGCCGCGCGGCGTGCCGTGGGTGAACAATCTTGCGATGTGTATTGCCGAGACCTCTTCGCCGGGTGCGGCGCTGCACGCGGTAATTACTCCGCATATCGATAGGCGCCGCCTTTTTCGAGCGCCCGCTTGTAAGTAGGTCGCGCGTGGATCCGCTCCAGGAAATTCATCAGCCTGGGGCGTGTTTCGTCGAGACCGGCGCGGTCGGTGGCGACTTCGAGCGGAAAGCTCAGCATGATGTCGGCGGCGGAGAAGTGATCGCCGAGGAACCATGGCGCCGCGAGTAGCTCGGCGTCCAAATAGTCCAGGTGAAGCTTCAGTTGCGACTTCACGAATGCTTTCGCCGGCAAGGCCAGAAGTCCAAGCCGGTCCACGACAAGCTTGAGAAGCAGCGGCGGCATCAGCGAGCCTTCGGCGTAATGCAGCCAATATTTGTAGCGCCAATGCAGCTCGGAATCGCGGGACGGCGCCAAATTCGAGCCATAACGCGCGACCAGATATTCGACGATCAGTCCGGTCTCGGCGAATTTTTTGTCGTTGTCTTCGAGGATCGGCGATTTGCCGAGCGGATGGACGCCGCGCAATTCCTTCGGCGCCAGCATCGTCCGCCGGTCACGCTCATAGCGCACGACTTCATAC
>JBAUGC010000802.1:0-3539 GCA_049679485.1 Xanthobacteraceae bacterium | reverse complement strand
TGATCGCCTCAAGCGCCACCTTGGCTTTGAACTCAGCCGAAAACCGTCTCCGCGTCCTCATCGTGGTTCGTCCTCCGCATCGGCGAATCCACCTTAGCCGGCTGTCTCAGGAAGTGGGACCACCTCTTGTCTGAGCCACTGCGAAGTGATCTTGCCGAACTCTCGACGTATTTATCCGGGAACAACGCATACCCCGGAATTATGACTAGCTCGGATCGCATCTCCATCACGCGGCGCTACCCCGCAACGACCATGGCGTCTGTTGCCACCGGGCTAAGCTTCTCCTGGGCGTCGCGAATGGCGTGACAAAGAAATATCCTGATGCACACATTATCCTTTCGCATGCGAGCGGTGCCGTTCTTTATGTGGCCACACGAGTTGACGTGACATCCACTCTTCTTGCGAACATGCAGGCCAGAGTAGATTAGATCGGCCATCAGGGAACGCGCCGCGAACTTGCCGACCCCACATAACTTCAGATTTATTCTGATCGACATGTCCGCAGTGTTAGCGCACGGCGGGACCCGAAGCACATAGCAGTATTTCGGTTCTTCGATTAAGTGCTGCATGCGGACCGAAACATCAATGGGTACTCGCCGAGCCTCGTTATTTGCCATGCAGATACCATGCGGATAATTTTGTTCTGCATGGCAGGTTTGCTAGCGCTCCAATTGTTACAGTAGTTATTGTGCCCTTGCTGAGAGAAGGGTGACAGTTCATTCCGGAGACATGGGTTACACAATCGGGCTTTTTTGCGGGAGAGCAAAAGTGCCCTGGAAGGAGTGTAACCACATGGATGAACGGCTCAAGTTCATCGCGCGGCTGCTGGACGGGGAGAAGATGGCGGTGTTGTGCCGTCAGTTCGGCATCTCCCGCAAGACCGGCTACAAGATCCTCACACGCTACAACGAGATTGGCCTGGAAGGACTAACCGACCGCTCGCGCCGGCCCTACCGTCATGCCAATCAGCTGCCGTTCCAGATCGAGACACTGATCTATACCGGCATCCGTACCAAGGGGCTGAGGTTTCTCCCACCGCCAGCAAATCAATGCGGCGCCGCGGCCAATTCCTTTGCTCCCGGTTTTCTCGCCTCTTCATCCATGCGCGCGTCGGTCACTGCCAGTAATTTCGCCACCACGTTGTTGCGCCGCGCGACCGGGTTGTCCTGATAACCGCTGCGCTGAAAGAAATTCGAGGTCGGCACCTGGTCGCGCCAGACCAACGGCATCGTGATCATATCGTAGCCATTGCCGTCGCCGGTCAAGTTCATCATTTCCAGCTCAGCAGCGCTGAGCGTCCGGTCCAATCCTCTGCGCCGCGCGAACACGACAGAATCAAGCAGCTTTTGGGTTTGCAGCAACGGTCCGACGTCCAAATCCAGGTTCATGGCGTGTACAGCGAGACCCCTCGGCGTGTTCGCCAATACTTCATGTTGGTTCCAGTCGTCAGGAACGCTGGTCGCGAAGTTGACCATTTTGCGCAGGACGGCAATCTTGCCTTCCAACGCCTGCTTCTCGGCGGCCGACGACAGGGCGGCATGCGCCATCAGACTCTTGATAAAGTGGCTGCCGTTCTCGGCGATGATCTCGACTGTGTTGGTCGACAGCAGCTGGTTATAACCCAGCGCCGTGGTGATCGCCCGCCCTCGCTTGTTGTATTCAAGCCCGGCTTGAACATCGTAATCGCCGTTTCCCCCCGCCTCGAAGCCGTAGATGCGGACTATCTGTTCTCTGGTCAGGCCTGCCGCCAATGCCGTCCTGGCGTAAGCGCGTTTGAACTCGCTCTCGCTTTGCGGCATCTGCGGGACAAATTTGTATTCCCGCTGAACGGCGCCGAGAAAATCGGCCACCACAGGCACATAGGGTGGTGGCGTCTGCGCCTCATCCGGCTTTGAAGGATCGCGCGGCTTCGGCGGGCCGGTATAAACCGGCGGCTGCGTCAGCACGTAATCATCGAGCGAAATCGGCTCTTGGTTGGCGCGCTTTGCGCTTCGCACATGCCGCTTTTCCGCTATCGATCGCCAGTACGCCTGCGCGACAGCGTTGTAGGTCGCCCAGGCGCTCTGGTATTCGGCCAAAGCGCGGCGGTACTGCGCCATGGCGTCGGACAGCGCCGCTGCCGGCAACGCGTGTTCAGCCGCATCGGCTGCTTGTGCCTGAAGTCCCGGCGGCGAGAGAACGATCGATGCCACCAGCAACCCGGCGAGGCGGCTACCTTGTAGAACAATCATCGTGCCCGAATCGGTGTCCTGCCGGCCCCCCTCATACCAAACAACGCGGCCGGGTGGCGAAGGTGGCTAGTTTCGCTGGTTGCGCCCACGACCCCGTCCCGACCCGCGCGAGTTCCCGCCGTGTGCCGGACCGGGCTGCCGCGGATTGTTCCGATGCTGATTCGTCCTGCGATGCCGTTCGAGCGTCTTGCGACGGCCGATATTGTGCGAGGCAAACAGGCGTCGCAGCACGCCGCGGTCCCGAGCCGCCTCTTGCGGCGGAATTTGATACGGCACCGCTTCCAGCCTCCCGCCGGCCCCAGGCCTGAAAACAAATGCACTCGCACCTTGCGTCAACGCGCCGAGCCGCACGCCTTGGGCATTAGACACTTCGATCTGGCCGACATATCCGTCGGCGTCGGCGTAGAGCTTAATCCTCGGTTCGTCGGCTGCGTTACCGGGAGCAGCTGCGCCGCCTTGTTCCGGGACGTCGATCACGCCGGTTGTGCCGCGGATACCGAGCGTGGCGACCGGCGTCGTAATTTTCATGTTGCCGGTTTTGGCGACAAGGCTTGCAACGAAGGCGGCCGTCCCGGCCACCACGTTGAAGGAGGCTGCGTTGGCGGCGCCACCCTCCGCATAGACGAATTCGTTGACAACGATCCGCGTGTTCTGAGAAAGGCTGAACGTCGTCTGGTCGTCAAATGTGACACCGAGCGTGGAGTTGGCGGCCGTCGCAAGCGTATCGTTCTTGAAGACGGGGTCATTGACCCGCAGCGCAACGGCTGTCGTCGTCTTGTCGCGCACCACGGTCGCACTGCCCTGCAGAGTGGCAACCTGCCCGATTTGATTGGCCGCGGCCTGATCCGATGGCGCCGGATCTTGCGCACGCGCGGAACGCATCCAGGGAAACAGCCAACCTGATGCGCCGGCGATGAGCACGATGAATTCGCGCCGCTTCATCTCTGCAACCCCCGTCTGTGCCGGTTTGCCTGTTTTGGTCGGCGTTACCGCCACGCGCACCGCGTCTGAAACTAGTCGAGCGATTCCGGAGGCGATAGGGCAATCACATAGTTAGCAACACTTTATCAACCATGGACGGTAAAATCGTAGCAAATGCATGCTGTCGCGGCACAGCCCGCGATCGAACTCTGTCGTCAAAAGCAGCGGGAGAATTTGCGCGGGCGTTAAAAGCGGACGGCCGCCGCCCCGAGGGAGAGGAGCTGCGGCCGTCCTGATGCCGGAAGGCGTCCCATCATACGCCCCTCCCCGACACTGCGGTGATGATGCCGGACCGAAGTTGACCGATCGTTACGAACAGCATCCAGG
>JBAUGC010000801.1:0-21036 GCA_049679485.1 Xanthobacteraceae bacterium | reverse complement strand
ACAATACCCGGATCAGCTGGCCGCGCCTCGGCACCTGAATTTCCAGGAGCTTCTCTGCGGCCAGGCAGAACGCATGCTCCTGGTTGATCGGGGCGACGTAATCGAGGCGGTCGAAATACGGGATCGCCTGTAGATAGGTCTTGTGATCGATCAGCTTTTCCGTGCCGCGGTGGAGAAGCCCGATATGCGGATCGACCCGTTCCACGACCTCGCCGTCGAGTTCAAGGACAAGCCGCAGCACGCCGTGCGCCGCCGGGTGTTGCGGTCCGAAATTGATGGTGAAATTTCGCTCGCCGGTTCCGGTTTCAGCCATCATGCTACCCGAGCGAATTTCGCGGCCTTGGCCGCCACGCGTGCATTGAATTTGTCCCACGCAACGACGAACCGTTCGTGGCGGCCTTCGCCGATGAGATCGACGCCGTCGTGCGCCTTCACCTTGAAAGCGACGCGCTGACCAGTGACTTCGATGCACTCGGCTTCCGCCGTCACCGTCATGCCGGGAGGCGTTGCCGCGAGATGGCTCACATCGACGTGCACGCCGACGCTGCCCTCGCCCGGATCGAGATGCTGCTTGATAAGATCGGTGCACGCCCATTCCATCAGTACGATCATGAAGCCGGTGGCGAACACCTTCGGCATCGACGCGATCTCGGGCGATTCCGGATAGGTGTAGGGAACGGTCTTTTCCTCTGCCACCTTGTAGGCGACGCGATGAGTGAGCCCGGGCTTGAGCGTCGGCTTCATGGTCGCGAACCCCTCAAGACCCCTGCCCGCCAATTTTGCCCGCCTTCTCATCGCCCGGCAGCACGTAGTCGGTGCCTTCCCAAGGCGACAAAAAATCGAAGTTGCGGAATTCCTGCGCTAGCCGCACCGGCGAATAGACGACGCGCTTGAGCTCGTCGTCGTAACGCACCTCGACAAAACCGGTCAGCGGGAAATCCTTGCGCAGCGGATGACCTTCGAAGCCGTAGTCGGTGAGCAGCCGCCGCATATCCGGATGGCCGGTGATCATGATGCCGTAGAGATCGTAGACTTCGCGCTCGAACCAGTCGGCGCCGGGAAAGACGTCGATGATCGAACTGATCGGCGTCTCCTCGTCGGTCTCGATCTTCACCCGCACGCGCACATTATGTTTGGGCGAAAGCAGGTGATAGACGACATCGAACCGCCGCTCACGGCCCGGCCAGTCGACCGCGGTCACATCGACGATATTCCAGAACAGACAGCGCGGATCGTCGCGCAGGAACCGCATCACCGCGAGGATGTCGGCTGCCTGCGCCGCGACCGTCAGTTCGTGATGCGCGACCCCGTAATCTTTGACCGCAGGACCAAGCGCCTCGGTAATCGTTCGGCCGAGTGTGTCGAGTGTCTCATCCATTTTCAGCGTTCGATCGTGGAGGTACGGCGGATTTTCTTTTGCAGGAGCAGCACGCCGTACAACAGCGCCTCGGCGGTCGGCGGACAACCGGGCACGTAGATGTCGACTGGCACGATGCGATCGCAACCGCGCACCACCGAGTAGGAATAATGATAGTAGCCGCCGCCGTTGGCGCACGATCCCATGGAGATCACGTAGCGCGGCTCCGGCATCTGGTCGTAGACCTTGCGCAGTGCCGGCGCCATCTTGTTGGTCAGCGTGCCGGCAACGATCATGACGTCGGACTGCCGCGGCGAAGCGCGCGGCGCAAAGCCGAAGCGCTCGGCGTCGTAGCGCGGCATCGACATCTGCATCATCTCGACCGCGCAGCAGGCGAGCCCGAACGTCATCCACATCAGCGAGCCGGCGCGCGCCCAAGCGATCAGGTCGTCCGCCGCCGCGACGAGGAATCCTTTGTCGGACAGTTCGCTGTTGAGCCCGGCAAAGAACGGATCGTTCACGCTCGACGCGCCGACCAATCCCTGACTCGCGGGGCGGATTGCGGGTTCGCTCAGCTCCATTCGAGCGCTCCCTTCTTCCACTCATAGATAAACCCGACGGTTAGAACGGCAAGGAACAGCATCATCGACCAGAAGCCGAACAAGCCGAGCTTGCCGAAGGCCACGGCCCACGGAAACAAAAAGCTGACTTCGAGGTCGAAAATAATGAAGAGGATGGCCACAAGGTAAAAGCGGACATCGAATTTCATGCGGGCGTCGTCGAAGGCGTTGAAGCCGCACTCATACGCTGACAACTTCTCTGGATCGGGCTGTTTGTAGGCGAGAACAAAAGCCGAGAGCAGCAGCGCCAGTCCGATCACCGCCGCAACGCCGATAAAAACCACCAGCGGCAAATAACCGAGCAGCAGTTGATTAAGCGATTGGGTCATCGGGTGCCCCTCTGGCCGGCTATCATCGACAGCCCTTCCTTACCTTTGGAACATGCCCCCCATGCGACGGTTCCGCGCAAGCCGGGCCCGCGCCGATTTGCCCCAAATCTAAAGCGGATTCGCCCTGGGAAACTGATCTTCGGACCCTTAGCGCAGTGCACAAAAAGGCGCAAGGCGGCCTCGCCGCTACGGAATGCGTACGCACAAGTACGTGCGGGGGCCAAGCCCTAAAGCGCCGCCGGCGCGATCGATTTTGGGATACCGAGAGGCTGCTAAGTACTTGAAATTATGGCGGGAGCGACGGGACTCGAACCCGCGACCTTCGGCGTGACAGGCCGACGCTCTAACCAACTGAGCTACGCCCCCGCGGGCGCGGTCCGCAGTTAAGGCCCGCGCCTTCGCAAGTCAAGGATTCCGGCCTGGAATGGGCCTTTGCCGGCTGCCTTGTACGCGCCACAGAGCGAGATCAGATACCCCGGTACCCCCGAAAACATCGGTGGAATCGGCAAAACAAGCGTGGTCAATCGAAATCGAATCGTCTAACGCATCGTGTTGACGGGCACTTTTCGCCGGTCATCGCTTCATCGAGGAGGGTCTAATGGCGACCAAACCAGCCACAACCGTTACATTAAAGCATCTCGCGGCGAGCCTCGCCGAAGATAACGAACTTTCAAAAAAGCAGGCCGAAGCTATCCTTGCCGGTCTGGTCGGCAATATCGTCAAGCATCTGAAAAAGGGCGAACGCATCCGCATCGGCGGGCTAGGTATCCTGCAGGTACGCAAGCGCGCGGCTCGCATGGGCCGCAATCCGGCAACCGGCGAAGCGATCCAAATCAAAGCAAGCAAAAAGGTCGCTTTCCGCGCATCGAAAGAGCTGAAGGAAGCCATTTGATAGCGGACGACCGAGAACAGATGACTGGCGACGGCGGAAGGACATGCCTTCCGTCGGTCATCTGTGTTTTGGGCCCGTCTTCGCCTTCGGGCTACGACGAGGGTTCAAACCTTCGAATGGCGGAACAAAAGTCCCCGCGCCGTCTTTCCGACAACAGAGAACTCGCTCTCATAGTCCGATTAGCGAGGCGAGCTGCGTTTGGTCCGAAGCGAGTTCCTGACTGGCGCCGCGCCACCGTACCCGGCCGCGGTCGAGGACCATCGCGTCGGGCATCAGGTCCAAAATAAGCTCGGCGTGCTGCTCGACTAAAATCATCGCCATTCCGGCGTCTGCGCGAATGCGCCTCAGCGCGTCCATAAGATTGTCGACCAAAGCTGGCGCGAGACCCTCGAAAGGTTCGTCGAGCAGAAGCACCTTCGGATTGCCGACAAGCGCACGCCCAATCGCCAGCATCTGCTGCTCGCCGCCCGACAGCTGATTACCATAATTTCGGCGGCGCTCGGCGAGCCTCGGAAAAAGATCGTAAACGTGTTCGATGGTCCACTGCCCGGCGCGTAGCGCGACGACCATGTTTTCGTAAACCGTGAGCGACGGAAAGATTTCGCGTTCCTGCGGTACCAGCCCCAAGCCGTACCGCGGCCGCTCTTGAGACGGCAGCGCACTGATGTCGCGTCCTGCCAGAACGATCTTTCCCGATCGGATATGCGCGTGGCCCATCAGCGTCGAAAGCAACGTCGTTTTGCCGACACCGTTACGGCCCAGCAAGGCAATTCCGCCATTCTCCTCAAGCGAAAAGGACACGTCGTCGACAACGATGGTGCCGGCGTAGCCCGCGGTCAGCGCCTCGACCCGCAGCACCTCAACCATACGAACGATGTCCGAGATAGACGTCGCGTACCTGAGCATTGCTTCTGACTTCGTCCGCGGTGCCTTCGACGAGAATCCCCCCTTCGACCAGTACGGTTATCTTGCGCGCGAGACGAAACACCAGGCTCATGTCATGCTCAATAATCAGCACCGCGAGCGACTCCGGCAATTTGAGCAAGAGCGCGAGCAAAGCCTCGCGTTCCGCGCCTGAAAGACCGGCTGCCGGCTCGTCGAGGACAAGGATTTTCGGCTCTAGCGCCAGCGCAAGTGCAATCTCGACCAGCCGCTGCTGACCATAGGCAAGTTTGGCGACTTCGGTGCCCGCGTGGGCAGCGAGTCCGGTCGACGCAAGAATTGTCTCGGTGGCCTGCAACGTCTTTCGCTCGCTCCGCATCTCTCCCCATGGCCGCCAGTCCCTGCGGATGCGAGCGCTAATGCCCAGCGCGACATTTTCTGCAACCGTCAATTTCGGAAAAAGCGAATTGATCTGAAAGGTGCGGACAAGGCCAAGTCTCACCCGCTGCTCGGGTGATGTGCGCGTCACCTCAACGGAGCCGATGAAGATCCGTCCCGCCGTCGGACGAAGGATGCCGCTGATCAGATTGACCAGCGTGGTCTTGCCGGCGCCGTTGGGACCGATCAGCGCCCGCCGCGCCCCGCGGTCCAATGTGAGATTGACGTTTCGCGAAACCCTCAGCGCGCCGAAGCTCTTCGATACGTCATCGAGGCGGAGGACCGGCCCATCCTGCATGCGGCTACCGCGGACCGCGATGCGCAAACAAGCTGATGAGGCCCGACGGGGCGAAGCGCACCATCAGGATCAGGCCGATGCCAAGCGCGAACAGCCAGTGAAACGGGCTCACCGCGGCGGCCCGGTCCGACACCACGACGAACAGCGCCGCGCCGAGAATCGCTCCATTCAGCGATCCGGTACCGCCGAGGACAAGCATGATCAGCACATTGCCGGACAGGATAAAGGAGAAGGAATCGAGCGCGACGAGCTGGGTGACCTGCGCCGACAGGCCGCCTGCGATGCCGGCGAGGAAGCCCGAGATGATGTACATCATCACCAGCCGGCGCAGCACCGGCACGCCAAGAAGACGCATGCGAACCGGATTTTCGCGAACGCCGCGGATGGTCAGGCCGAAGGGCGAATTGACGACAACCTTGCAGACGGCGAACACAAGCAGAACGACGATCGCGGCGTACCAGTAAGCCGTGCTGCCGTCGAGTTCGAAGGGAAATAAGCCGAACAGGGGTGCCGGGTGGAAGCCGTAGAGGCCATCCGCGCCGCCGGTCAGCCACTGCATCGAGTTGGCGAGCTCGAGCAGCATCGTCGCGACCGCGAGCGTCATCATTACGAGCGTAATGCCACGGGCCCGCAGCACCACCGGCCCGGTGATTGCCGCGACCATCGCGCCCGAAAGACCCGCGATAAGGAGGCCGAGGATCGGATCCGACGATGCCCGCAAGGCGAAGATGCCTGCGCCATAGGATCCGGCGCCGAACAGCGCGGCCTGTCCCAGGGTTTCCACGCCGCCATAGCCGAGAGCCAGATCGAGCGAGAGCGCGAACACGCTCATAATCATGATCTGCGTGATCAGGGGCACGTAGCTGCCGGCGACGAAGTAGAGGCCGGCGATCAGGACGAAGGGCGCGAAGTCCAGCCACGACAGGCGATGCCTCGAGAAATTCGCAGCAAATTCCGGCCGCGGCGGCGAGGCGTCCTGCGACATTTCAAACCCTCGCGAATAAGCCTTGGGGCCGCAATAGCAGTGCAATCACGACTGTGAAATAGATAACGAAAGCGCCGCCGGCGGGGATGTAGTAGCGGCCAAACGTATCAATGATGCCAAGCAGCAAGCCTGCGCCCAGCGAGCCAATCGGACTTCCCAGACCGCCGACGGCAACCACCATCAAGACCGGCACCAACAAGCGCAAGGCGTAATAAGGTTCCAGCGGCAGGAGCGGCGTACCGACGACACCTCCCAGCGCAGCAAGGCCGCAGCCGGCCGCGAAAGTGACCGCGAAAATCTTCGGCACATTCACGCCGACGGAGCGCGCCATCCGCGGATTGTCCACTGAGGCGCGCAGCTTCGCGCCGAACACCGTGAATTTCAGTATGGCCCAAAGACATCCCCCGATGCAGAGGCCGAGCACGATGATGAATGCGCGATAACGCGACAATGTGAACGACGATTCCTGCCAGGTGCCTTGCAGCCAGCCCGGGACTGTCAGCGAGTAAGTGGAAGAGCCGAAGGCCAAGTTGACGCTCGCCACCATGACCAGCGTCAGGCCGATGGTCATCAGAATCTGCCCGAGTTGCGTGGTGTTATAGACCCAACGATATAACGTGCGTTCCAGAACGAATCCGAGCGCGACGACGAGCAGAGTTGCGGCCGGCAACGCCACCATGAAGCTTAATCCCAAGCTGCCCATCAGCGCATAGGCGGCGTAACCGCCAATCATGGCGAACCCGCAATGCGCAAGGTTGGCCACCCGCATGACGCCCAATGTGACGGTGAGGCCAACCGATATGAGAAACAGCACCATCCCGTAGGAAATACCGTCGACGAACAAGGCGGTAATTGTTGAAAGGAGCTTCACCGGCTCACGTCGCCTCTCCGACACCGGGGCCTGCGGTTACCCTCAGGCGCCCCACACTTCGTCCGCCGCGCCGACCATGAGTTCAATCTTGCGGCGTTCGTCGTCCACGTTGAATTCGGTACCGAATACGTTGGTCGAGAACCCGCATTGCGGGCAAATGCCAAGCTGCCCGATGCCGATGTGCTTTGCGGCATCGTCGATGTGGCGATTGAGCGCATCGCGGCTTTCGAGCTTCGGATCCTTGGTGGAGACGATCCCCAGGAGCATTTTCTTGTCTTTCCGCGTGTGCCGCAGCGGACTGAAGTCGCCGGCGCGCGGCGTATCGTATTCGAGCAAGAAAAGGTCGACGTTCGGCATGTTGAAAGAGACTTCCGCCACCGGCTCGTAGCCGCCGTCGCCGCCCCAGAACGCGTTCATGTTGCCGCGACACATATGCACGGCAACCATCATGATCTCCCGGTCATGAGGCTTGGCCAGCGAGCGAACGCGCCGACTGTTGCGTCTGCAGGTACGAGACGATGTAATCGGTTGAAAGAATATCGCCGAATGACAGGTAGAACGCCTTCAAGGAAGCGTTGTGATCTTCATCGGTCATCGCGGCATTGGCGTCGGTCACCATGACGGAGCGGAAGTTCAACATCATCGCGTCGCGGGCGGTGCTGTCGCAGCACACGCCGGTGACGGTCCCGGCGACGAGAACCGTATCAATTCCGCGTTGCCGCAGTATCGCTTCAAGCGGTGGCGAGCCCGGTGTGAAGGCGCTGTACTTGGTCTTGACGACAGTCAAATCATTCGGCTGGACGGCGAGACCAGCCCAAAGCTGATGACCAATGCTTCCTTCTGCCAGCGCGGCTGTGCGCGTCTCGGTGCGGTCCGGGCCTGCCATTTCGTGCAATACCGGCCAGTTTTCGAGCGAAGCCTTCCCGAACGTAGTGATGACCCATACCACCGTACCGCCGGCGCGACGGAGCGCCTCCGCCAACCGGTTTATGTTCGGCACGATATTGACCGCCTCGGCGCATAATTGATGCGCTACGCCCGGCATCATGAAGGCGTTCTGCATATCGACGACGAGGAGCGCCGTTCTCGTTGGGTCGAACTTGTCATAGACGTGTTCGCGGCCGCGATGGCGGATGACGCGATCAATCACGTCCTTGGGTATATTCAATTTGTGCATGCCGGTCCTTCGCTATGCTCCAGCGACCGCGGCGACGTGATGTTCGCTAAAGCGGCGGACAGACGGCATCACCTGATCTGCGAACAGCTTGACCGATCGCATCGCGAAGTCCGGTTTCATTTTTCCGAACGCGAATTGCCCGACGATATAGTTCACGCCTGATTTTTCGACGGCGTTGCAGAGAAATTCGGTCACGCGTGCTGGCGTGCCGGCTACTGCGCGGCCCAGCCTCTCGGCGTCCGCGAAGCTCCCGGGCTGGGCGCCCAACATCGGCCCGCGGCCGTGAAGGGCGTAGAGGTAGTTGAAGCTCTTGAGCCACGCGCCATAGGCCCTTTCAGCCTCGTCCGCCGCAGCGCTCGCGCTTTCGGCGGTCACGATGAAAAAGCTGATACCCACCTTGCGCTTGCTAAGGCCATCCGCACCGGCCGCGTTCCAGTACGCATCGGCGACCGGCCGCATCGCGTCGAGCTGTTGCAGGCTTACGATATTCACGCCGCGCTTTGCCGCTGCATCCGCACTGCCGGCTGAATTGACGCCCATCCAGAGTGGCGGATGCGGCTTCTGGTAGGGCTCCGTCTCAAGCGGGACATCCGCGAACTGAAACAACGGGCCGTCGTGCGACAATGTCTTCTGCGTCAGCCCCTTAAGTAGAATCTCGAGAATCTCGTCGAAACGCTGGCGGCTCGAATCCAGATCAATGCCAAAATAGCGCGTCTCGAACGGCGAGATGCCCCTGCCGACGCCGACCTGCATGCGGCCGCGGCTGATTTGATCGAGGAAGCAGACTTCCTCGATCAGCCTTAGCGGATGATAGAACGGCAACAGATAGACCAGCGGGCCGAAGCGCAGACGGCGCGTCCGCTGCGCCACCGCCGACAGATAGACGCTCGGCGATGACGCGACCGACAGCGGCGTCGAATGGTGCTCGGCGACATGATAACAATAGAAGCCGCAGCGGTCGTAGCTCTCGACCAGCTTCAGGCGCGACTCGTAATAGTCTGCCAGCGACTCGTCGCTGCGATCGACGTGATCAAAAATCCCAAACTCCATCTTCGCCCCGCGCGTTATTTCCTCTGCGTCTCGTGCCAAGGCTCTTTTTGATTCTCGAACGTGTAGATGACCTTGTTGTAGAGCACTCCGTTCTCCTTCACGACCTCGCGGATATAGACGTTCTGGACCATTTCGCGCGTCGCGGGGTCGATCGAAACCGGGCCGCGCGGGCTCAGCCATTTCATGCCTTTCACGGCGTCAACTTCTTTTTGACCATCGACCGCCCCATTGACGACTTCCGCCATTTTTTGGATCACCCGCATGCCGTCATAGGCGGCAAGCGTGATGTTGGTCGGCGGACTGTGATCGGCGCCGAATTTCTTGGTGAACGCGGCGAGGAACGCCTTGTTCTCGGGATTGTCGAGCGACGGCGTGTACGGCATCGAAGTAATCATGCCTATGGCGCCGTCGCCGATGGCCGGCAGATCGGTCTCATCGGTTTCCGATTGGCCGAAGAACTTGATGCCGTCTTTCAGGAGTCCGCGGTCGATATAGGCTTTCACGAACGCGACCGACATCGGCCCCTGCGGCATGAACACGATCGCGCATTGCGGCGAAGCATCCTTGACGCGCTGCAGATAGGACGAAAAATCCGTCGCATCGAGCGGGACTTTAATGTTGGCAATGGCCTCGCCGCCTTCGCGCTTGAGGCCTTCGGCCGAGGCGACCGCCGCGTCCTGGCCCGGCGCATAGTCCGCCACGACCGTTACGCACTTCTTCATACCCTGCATGCCCGCATATCGCCCCACCGTGTAGAAGGTGGTCCAGTTCGTAAATGTCGGGCGGACGAAAAACGGCGACTTGTCGGTGACGATTGCCGTGCCGGTATTGAAGATGACGAACGGAATTTTCGCCTGATTGATGACGTCGGTTACGGCAAGGACGTTGGGCGTCAATTCGTGACCCCCAAGAACGGCAACTTTGTCGCGCAATACCAGTTCTTGTGCCAATTGCCGCGAGCGCGGCGGATTTTGCCCGCCGACATCGCGATAAATGATGGTCATGGAATTGTTGCCGGCTTTGCCGCCGACTTTGTCCATGAACAGGTCGATGCCTTCCTTGTATTCCTTGCCCCATATGCTGAATGGGCCGGATATCGAGGCGATGATGCCGACTTTCACCTCTTCAGCCGGCGCCGCCGATGCCCACGCAGTAATGGCCAGCACGGCCGCCGGAATTTTCCACGCTGATGTCTTCATCGTTTCGTTTCCTTCCACATGTACTTGTCGTTGATTACGTCTCTCGTTGGCACAACCCTCGCTCGCTAGCACGCGGTCCAGCCGCCGTCCTGCGCGATCAGTTGACCGGTCAGGTAAGCCGACGCCGGCGCGGCGAGATAAAGTGCTAAGCCGAGAATCTCCGCAGGCTCGCCGGTTCGCTTCATCGGAATCCTTTGCATGATCTCGGACATGAAGCGCTGCTGCTCCCGCTCCGTCGTTTGCTGACGGCGGAAATCGCCAAGCCGCGTCCCGAAGTGCCATCCTGGCGCGATCACGTTGGCACGAATTTTTTGCGTGGCATACTCTGCGGCAAGCTGCCGCGTCAGCCCGACAACGCCGGCCTTCGACGCAGCGTAGTGAAGCCCTGTGGAGGGGAAATCCGGATAATAGCCGCCTATGCCGATAACCGACGAAACGTTGATAATCGAACCTCCCCGCTCCAGCATTCTCGGCAAAGCGGCTCTGGTCGTCAGGAAGGTACCGGTCAGATTGATCGAGATCAGCCGGTGCCACTCCTCAATGCTGAGCTCATGGGTGCGGGCGGGCGCCGACGCGACGCCGGCAAAATTGACCAGAATATCGAGGTGCTTTTGCGGAAGCGCGTTGAATCCGGAATCAACCGACGCCTCGTCCGCGACATCGAGCTGAAGCGCGCTTGCTTTGCCGCCCGCCGCGCCAATGCTCTTTACGACCTCGTCGACGCGCGATTGCTCAATGTCGGCGCAAATCACGTGCGCGCCGACATCCGCAAAGCCTTCGGCAACAACACGGCCGAGCCCGCTCCCCGCCCCCGTCACGAGCCCGGTCTTGCCGCTCAGTCCGAAGAGCTTTTCCAGAAGACCCATTGACAATCCGCCTCGAGACGCGCGCTCTAATTGAACACCGCGCCGCCGTCGACGACGATTGTCTGTCCGGTAACAAAGTCGGACGCGGCCGAGCACAGGAACAGAATGGTTCCTACGACGTCTTTCGGATATTGATGCCGCTGGATCGACCGCTGCACACGACGGCTTTCGAGAAACGCCTCCGAGGTGCTGTCGAGTACAAACTGGGTGGATGTTAGACCAGGCGCCACCACGTTGGCTGTTATTCCATATGCGCCGACCTCGCGGGCGAGGGAGCGGGTAAAGCCGATGACGCCGGCCTTGGCGGCGACGTAGTGAACGTAATTCGGCGTGCCCTGGAAATAGCTGCTCGACCCGATGTTGATGATACGCCCGTAGCCGTTGTTTTTCATCAACGGCAGAATGGCGCTGGTCATCAAAAATACGCCGTCAAGGTTCACGGCCATGATGCGCCGCCATTCGGCAAAGTTCATCTTCTCGAAGGCGCAGGGCGGGAACAGGCCCGCGCAATTCACCAGGATGTGGACATCATCGAAGCCCTTGGCGACCTGATCGGCAATGCGGGCGCACTCGCCCTCATCCGTAATGTTGCCGGCAATGGTGACGAGCCGCGAGTTGTTGAGGTCGCTTTGGCGGAGTTTCTCAAGCGCCTTCGCGCCCAAGTCGACCGCGATCACGGCCGCGCCTTCCGACAGCAGGTGGGCCGTCAGCGCCGATCCTATGCCGCCCGCGGCACCGGTCACCACGGCCGTTCGATTTTGCAGCATTGCCACTCCTCGCTCGCCTGTTTGCTCCCTGCCGGTTTTGAGCATTCCGCCGCCGGCCGCCGCGCCTACGCCGCCATCGAGGTCTGACGCAGCTTCGGCAAAACTTCCTCCGTCAGCATTTGGACGTTCTTGCGCACCAACGGATCCGGCAGCGTGCCGAACTGGATCATGCAGACCAGGTTCTCGAACCCGGTGCGGGCATGCGCGGCTTCGATCTTCTCGCGAACGGTCGCCGGGCTGCCAACAATGAACATGCCCCCCGCCACGAGTTGATCGAAAGTCTGGCGCTCGAAGCCGGTCCCGCGGCGGTTCTTCATGATCGCCTTCAGCGAATTCACTGACGTGTAACCAGGCGGAAACAGCAGCTCGGGAGGAATGTGGAGGAAGTGGTTGAACAACGCCTCGACGTGCGCTTCCGATTCTCGCCGAGCGATGTCGTCGGTCTCGGCGACGTAAATCGGCGCTGCCCAGCCGAGCTGCCCGCCGTCGGCTTCGTAACCGAAGCGTCGCGCCTGTTCGCGATACATCATCTGATAGCGCAGCACCGACTCGACCGGACTGAAGGTGACGATAAACGGATATTTGCGCGCAGGATCGGCCGCCCAGGAAATCGTCTCGGCGGAACCCTGCGATGGAATCCAGATCGGCGGATGCGGCTTCTGAACCGGACGCGGCCAGGGGTTGGCGTACCTGAAGGTGTAGTGCTCGCCCTGATGGTCGATCGGGCCCGGCTCGGTCCAAGCCTTCACGATCAGATCATGGGCCTCGCGAAACCGCTCGTGCGAATAGACCGGATTGATGCCGGTGGAATGGTATTCGGCGCCGATGCCCCGCACAAAGCCCGCAATAATCCTGCCGTTCGAAATATTGTCGAGCATCGCGTATTCTTCGGCGATGTTCAGCGGATTGTTCACCAGCGGCAGAGCGCGGCCGAGGATCGCCACTTTGACGTCGCTGTCGCGCGTGCGATCGATTAGAATGGACGCGATGAGATTGGGCGCCGGCATCATCCCGTAAGCAGTCTGATGATGCTCGTTGACGCAGATGCCGTCGAAGCCGCGCTCGCCGGCATCGATCAATTGCTCGATATATTCGCGATAAAGCGGCGCCCCGCGCTTGGTGTCGTAGAACGTATTTGGGAAGTCTATCCAATACGATTCGTACTGGCTCGCGGCCTCGAAATCGAGGTAGCGGTAGGGCATCAGGTGAAAGGCAAAGAACTTCATCACTGACATTCTTGAATGAAGGATGCGACAGCCGCGGCGGTCTTTTGCGGCGCCTCGATGTGCGGAAGATGGCCAGCGCCCTCGATGACGGACAATCGCGCGTCGGCAAGCGCGTCAAGCCACGCTTTGGAATGCTCAAGCGGCATGATCCCGTCGGCGGAGCCCCAGATCAGACAGGTCGGGACCCGTATGCGGTGGAGCCAGCGCTGCAATTCCGGGCTGGCCAACCGCGGTTGCCAGCCAAGCCGCGCCAGCCCGATGCTGTTTTTCAGGTGTCGATCGATCTCGTCGTCGGTCTCGACCGGACATCGCAGTTCGCGCGCAAGCATCCCGTCCCCGAACATCGCGATGGCGCTCTGTTCCGGCGAACGGATGAACGGATCGCCAATAGCGGCATTTTCTCTGCGGACGCCCGCCGGCCCGATCAG
The DNA here is from genome assembly GCA_049679485.1 of Xanthobacteraceae bacterium. Taxonomy (GTDB): domain Bacteria; phylum Pseudomonadota; class Alphaproteobacteria; order Rhizobiales; family Xanthobacteraceae; genus BOG-931. The sequence goes on along the minus strand of JBAUGC010000801.1, from coordinate 7,651 downwards.
GATCAGACTGCGGATATTTGCCGCATCGCGGATCGCGATTTCGGCCGCAAGCCAGCCGCCGAGCGATGCGCCGATGAGATGTACGGGCCGGTTGTCGCCAAGGGTGGTGAGCATATCGAGATAAAAATAGGCGGTATCCGCCATCCCCTTGAGCCAGCCCGGCGAGTTCGAGTCGCCGAACCCGGGATGATCCGGCACGATCACCTCGTAGCGATGTGAGAGTTCGTCTAGGAAGCTGTCGTTACGAAAGGCGACATCAAAGCCGCGCAGCAACACGATCGGCGGTCCGGAGCCGCGCGACTGCACGCAGAACCGCTCGCCCCGATACGCCATCTCCCGCGACACAGCCATGGCCGGGCGCGACTCCCTAAAAACGTTATGTCACCGCTTTCATTCGAAAGCTGCTCAATGCGCCCCTAACAGACGCCACGAGCCGGCTTAAGTCAATAAAAAACCGGCGTGGCTGATTATTTCTCACGAAAGCCGGTTATGATATTTTGCCGCATCACGAATGGTGGGATCACGGTGGGACGATGGATGATCGAGTGACCTTGGTCAGGCGCAGCCAACAGGAACGGCGGCAGCGGACGCAGGAAGTGGTGCTCGACGCCGCGATCGAGCTTCTGTTCGAGCGCGGCTACGCGAACTTCACGACAGCCGACGTTGCCGAACGCGCGGGCGTGTCGCGCGGCGCACAGAACCACTACTTTCGCACCAAGAGCGATCTTGTTCTCTCGGCCTGCCGCCATGCGATGTCGATTGCTATCAAGACCGCCAGATCGATGGCGGCTGACGCACAGCGCTCATCCGATGTGATGAACTACTTCCTGGATCAGTCCCGGCGTTTCTTCCTTGCTCCCTCCTATATCGCGACCATTGACCTTCTTGTCGCCGCCCGGACCGATATGGCGTTGTCGAAAGATTACAAACAGCTGATCAACAAGACGCGCGAAGAACTCGACGCGATCTGGGTATCCGTATTCGAGGAAGCGGGCGTTTCCAAGGATCAGGCCTTCGTGCTCATGGCGCTGACGCATAACCTGATGCGCGGCATGGCGATCAGCCGGCTCTGGGGCACGAGCGCGGCGATGAACGACAAGCTGATCGAGCATTGGCGAACACTGGTTATGGATACTATGTGCGGCAAGAAACGCACCAGGCGGCGCCGTGCCGGACGTACAAAAAAGCAACTAGGAGCGAGGAGATCACGCAGTGCATCGTAGTGAAAACAGATTTCTGACCACGCATGTCGGCAGCTTGCCGCGCCCCGATGATCTCCTGGCAATGATGATCAAACGCGAAGACGGCGGGACGATCGATGCCGCCGCATTTTCGGCGCGCGCGGCACGCGCCGTGGAAGAAGTCGTCAAAAGGCAGGCCGCGCTCGGCATCGACGTCATCAACGACGGCGAGCAAGGCAAGGTCAGCTTCGTCACCTATGTGAACGAGCGGCTGAGCGGGATTGTCGCCGGCGAACCACGCGGCAATCTTTGGAAGAATACCCGCGAAGGCCAGGCGTTTCCGGAATTCTATGCTGAGGTCGAGGCGCATGCGTCTGGCGCGCCGGGACGGGCGCGGCAGATGATCTGCGTCGGGCCGCTCCGCTATACGGGACGGCCGCTTCTCGAGCAGCAATTGTCGGTATTCAAGGCGGCGGTGGACCGTACCGATGTTGCCGAGGCGTTCGTGCCTTCGATCTCGCCGTCCAACGTCGAACGCTGGCAGCGCAACGAATTCTACCGGAACCATGACGAATATCTTGAGGCAATCGCGGAGGCGATGCGCGAGGAATACGAGGCCATCGTCGCGGCGGGCTTTTTGTTGCAGATCGACGATCCCGCAATGGCCACGCGCTACACCATGACGACCGAGAGCGTCGAGGACATCCGCAAGTGGGCTAACGTGAGGGTCGATGTGTTGAACCACGCCCTGCGCAACATTCCCGAGGACAAAATCCGCTTCCACACCTGCTACAGCATCAATATGGGCCCGCGCACCACCGACATGGAGCTCAAAGACCTCTTCGACATCATGTTGCGGGTGAAGGCCGGCGCCTATTCCTTCGAATTCGGCAACCCGCGGCACGAGCACGAGTGGACGGTTTGGGAGAACGTCAACCTGCCGCGCGAGAAAATTCTCATTCCCGGAGTGATTTCTCACACCACCGTGCTCGTCGAGCATCCCGAGCTCGTAGCCGAGAGGCTCGTCCGCTTCGCGAAAGTTGTCGGCGCGGAAAACGTGATCGCCGGCGCCGACTGCGGCTTTGCGTCATTTGCTGCTTCGCACGAAATGCATCCGTCAATCGTCTGGGCCAAGCTGGCAGCAATGGTCGAAGGCGCGCGAATCGCAAGCCGCCGCATCTGGAATTGACGTCAGGCCGCGGCGACCTTGGCGGTAACTTCTCGTGTCCCGGTCAAGCGGGCTCGGACGTCCGGCTTTCGTCCAGATAAGCCAGGGCCGCATGCTCGACGTCATAGTCGTAGAGCCATTTGCGGAACACCGCTGCGTTGGCGATCTCCCGATCGCGCTGTTCCAGGCTCGGGTATCTTGAATCGTACCGAAGACCGTTGCGCCGAGCCTCGGCCTGAACGATGCCGGTGCGCTCACGGCGAAAGCTTTCGTAGCGCCGCAGCGCTGCGGCCACGCCGGAGGAATCTTGGCCCTCGAGAAACACCGCCAAGGCAACGCCGTCCTCGACCGCCTGGTTAGCGCCCTGCCCTACATGCGGAAGCATCGCATGGGCGGCGTCGCCCAAGAGGGCAATACGGCCCTTGGTCCATGAGGCCAATGGCGTGCGGTCGTACAAGCCCCACCAGAAGCAGGTTTCGACCTTCTCGAGTAGTCCCACCACCCGCGGATCCCATCCTGCGAAGGACGCCGCAAGCTCGTCGCGACCGCCGATCGCGGACCATGATTCAATCGTCTGGTTTTCGGTCGGGACGAAGCCGACATAGTTAAGCAGCCGGCCGCTCCGGACCGGAAAGACCATGAAATGCTTGCCGTCGCCCATCCAGACCTGATGCGCCTCTTTCCGCCACCCCGGCAGCTTGTCGGTGGCAATCAAGCCGCGATAGGCGCGCGAGCCGGAATACTCCGGCACCGATGGCGCGACGACATACTTCTGCAACGTCGATTGAATGCCGTCGGCTGCAACGACGACGTCAGTCTCGATGAGTTCGCCGTTCGCGAACCTCAGCTGCGCGATACGATCGTTCTGGTCAAAGCCGACACAGCGATGACCGGTGCGTATTGCCGAGGAAGCAAAGGTGTTCGCGAGGACGCCTAGCAGATCGGCCCGATGCATTCCGTAAAGGCCGTTCCAGCCGGTCGAGTCGGTCGTGAGAATTTGGCCGACGACCGACCCGTCCATCCGGTAATATTCCGAGCCGGCGCCGACCTTTGCGCCTACTGCAGCGAGCGGCTCCTTCAATCCCATTCGCTCGAGCTGCCGCAGAGCGTTCGGATATATAAAGACGCCGGCTCCGACTTCGCCCAGCACGGCGGCCTGCTCGAATACGGTAACGTCGAGGCCGCGGCGGGCGAGCGCGTTGGCAGCCGAGAGGCCGCCAATTCCACCTCCAACGACGGCAGCACGAAGACGCCTCATCGACTTGGGTCTCCTCGCTCATTGAGACAGTAATGTTGCTGCAATAGCCGCAGCAGAGAATACCAGCCATAGCGAAGCTGCAAAGCAGCAGTGCCTTTCGCGTCGACCGTTGCTTATGCCGTCGACCAGGCAGAGGATTCACCGTCGCCTCTACGTGCCGCGAGCAGTGGGATCAATGCGCTCGTAGTTGCGGCACTTCTGGGCCGTAAGGGCCACAAGGTGCATTGGGCTACGCGCCCGGCAAAGGGATGAAGTGTTATCCAATCCGACACTGATGGAAACGTCGATAGCCTTCGATCAGGCGGTCGCGACGTTGAAGCCATCTTATGTCGGTAATGGAAGCCGCGAGAACCCGACTCTTTTGGTTCGCTGTTACCCCTAGCGTCACCCCGATGGAAAAACCCGCTCCTCAGCGCTTTACGACTTAAGCTATTGAAATCATTGGTGGGCGGTGACGGACTCGAACCGCCGACATCCTGCGTGTAAAGCAGACGCTCTACCAACTGAGCTAACCGCCCTGCGGTGAGGTTTATCTCCGCGGCCTAGCCGCGCGCAAGTGCGCGGTCCGCGGCACCATCATTGTCAGGACTTAAACTTCGGCGTGCCGCGTTACGCCTGATCCGGCGAGCGAACAGCGCCGTTGTCCCCGTCGGCATCGGACCGCTCCAGCGCATCCGTTGTCCGCGCGACATGCTCGGCAAGCCGGACCCACGACAACGCCAGCGTCAGCCACAGAACCTTGCCGTTATCGTCGCCGGCCGCCCGCGCCATCGCCACACATTCTTCGGCGCACCTTCGATGATCCTGAGTAGTCCCCATGACGCGACCCCGACTAACGCAAACACCACCCCACTATGCATCGCGGAGTGCGGCACCGAAACGGTCGCAGCATGGCGGAATACTGGCTTGTGCGCCGCCAATAAGGGCGGCCGAACTTCGCCGGCCGGCCCCGTCCAACGGGGCGCGCAGTGTTAAATATCTCTTAAGCTTCAATGGTCTGGCATGCACGCAGGTCTTAGCTGCACTGCAGCAAAATCTATGGTGCGCTGCACTCGCCTACCTATATTCGCGGCCATGATTCCGGCGATCGCCGGAGAACCGCCGGGGAAAGGATCGGAAACATGTTTGCATCCCTTGCCCGCCTCTTCAACGAGTGGAAACGCTTTGGCGAAGTCAGGCGGGAGCTTTCGCATCTGAGCGACCGCGAACTCGCGGACATCGGCATCACGCGATCCGATATCGACCGCATCGCGACCGATAACGCGCATCGCTGAACCGGCGACGCGCCTATCTATAAGCAACGCCCGCCCTTTTGGCGGGCGTTCTTTTTTGTGAGGTCCGCGGCAGAGCTAGACGCTGACCGTCTTGCCCTTCTCCGCCACGATCACTTTCGTGCCGTGGCCCTTCATCTCGCCGACAAACTTGTCCGCCGTCTGATCCAGGAATGGAAACGTGCCGTAGTGGCAGGGCAGCACCGCGTCGAACTTAAAGTAGCGCTTAACGGCTAGCGCCGCGGTCGCGGCTCCCATGGTGAAGCGATCGCCAATCGGCACAATGCCGATTTTCGGCTGATGGATTTCGGCAATCAGCGCCATGTCCGAGAAGATATCGGTGTCGCCGAAATGATAGACCGTCGGTTCGTTCGGCGCCTTGATGATCGCGCCGAGCGGATTGCCGAGATAGATCGGCGTGCCGTTGACTATGTCGCCAGAGGAGTGATCCGCGCGCACCATCGACACTGTGAAACCGCCAAGGTCCGTGGTGCCGCCAGTGTTCATCGGGTTGAGTTTCTCGAGACCCTTCGAGACCAGCCACATGCCGAGGTCGTAATTGGTCGTGACGGTGGCGCCATTGGTCTTGGCGATGTCGAGCGCATCGCCGACGTGATCGCCGTGCCCGTGTGTGAGCACAATGTTCGCCACGCCCTTGATGGCTTGCGCCTTGTCGGAGATGAAGACCGGATTGCCGGTGAAGAATGGATCGATCAGAACCGCCTGGCCTGCGAAATCGAGGCGAAAGGCGGCGTGGCCGTACCAGGTGATCTGCATGATTAAGCCTGCCGGTGTGAGGACGCGCGGATGCGCGACGGCGCAACCATAATCGGGAGCTATTCCGTGTGGAAGGTGGCGGCGTTTGGCCGCCTCTGCCTGCACATGCTAACGAGGCGCCATGCCTGTCCTATCGCTGATGGAGGCGGCTTCGCTCCTGCCGGCGCGTGGTGTTCTGATCGGTCTTGATCTCGGCACCAAAACCATTGGCGTCGCGGCAAGCGATCCCGACCGGCGCCTCGCCGCGCCGGTCGAGACTATCGTGCGCAAACGCTTCAACCTCGACGCCGAGCGCCTGTTTGCCCTTGCCGCCGAGCGGCGGGCGGCGGGCTTTGTGCTCGGTCTTCCGATCAACATGGACGGCACCGAGGGACCGCGTGCGCAATCGACCCGCGCGTTCGCCCGCAATCTGGCCAAGCTCACTCCGCTTCCGATCGCACTCTGGGACGAGCGGCTATCGACTGCAGCGGTCGAACGCGCGCTGATCGAGGCCGACGCCAGTCGAAGCAAGCGGAAGGCGGTGATCGACCAGCATGCCGCCGCCTACATCCTCCAAGGCGCGCTGGATCGGCTGGCGCGCTAACGCCGCTTTACGCAATCTGCGCACTGCGGCTCAATTTCGCGGCGTCAGGTGCTCGGTACCGTTGCCGTTGTGACCGCGGATCGCCCACAGCCCGTCCAGACCGTTGCCGTCGACCTTGTAGATCACAAGGCCGGGTTCGCCGCTGATCTCATAAGTGGCCGCGAGCGCGTCGTTCATGCGCATGCCGAACCCCTGAATCGTTGAGCCGCCGATCTTCCAGGTGATGGTGAAGGTCGTTTTGGAGATTACCTCAACAAGCGCGACGCCCTTGTATTTGGAGCCGTCCGGATTGGTCCCGACTGCATCATAAGTCGACGCCAGCGTCAGCGTCTCGGCCTGCGCCGGAAGCGCGATGGCGAGAAATGCGAAAATACAGAACAATCGGCGCATAGGTGAGCATCCTTCCCTTTGGTTGGCTGGTTAAATGCGTTAACTCACCACACAACTCAGTCTTCCGGGAGCGCACGCTGCAGGATGAGATTGGCCGTCTTTGCTTCGATTCCGCTCGCTCCGTACAGCGCGCCGTGCGAATTAGACAGTCGCGTCCGCAGGAACACCTCGGCGACGGCGGCCGGCGCGCTGGCCTGAAGTGCGGCGGCGCTCGCCAGTATTGCAAGCCTGCCAACCGTAACGCGCGCGGCGGCTTCGCTTTCAAACTCATTGCTGGCTTCGAGCAGCTGCACTTTCTCTCCGGTTATTGCCGCAGCTTCGCGCGCCATCTCATTGAACAAATCCGCGGCTTCCCGGTCACGCTTAAGCGCGCGCAGGACATCGAGGCACATCACATTGCCCGATCCTTCCCAGATCGCATTGACCGGAGCCTCGCGATAGAGCCGGGGCAGCACGCTCTCCTCGACGTAACCGTTGCCGCCGAGACACTCCATAGCTTCGTAAATAAAGCCCGGCGCCGTCTTGCAGATCCAATATTTCGCCGCCGGCGTGACCAGCCGGGCGTAGGCCGCCTCACGCGGCTCCGTGGCGGTGAGATCGAATGCGCGCGACAGCCGCATCACCAGAGCGACGGCGCCTTCGACTTCGAGCGCGAGATCGGCCAGAACCGCGCGCATCATCGGCTGATCGTACAAATGCTTCTGGAATACGGAGCGATAACGGCAATGATGCACGGCCTGCGCCAGCGCCATGCGCATGAAGCCCGCTGATGCCAGGGCGCAATCGAGCCGCGTGAGCTGCACCATCTGGATGATGGTGCGCACGCCCGCGCCCTCGTCTCCGACCCGCAGCGCATGAGCGCCGGCGAACTCGACTTCACTTGATGCGTTGGAACGGTTGCCGAGCTTGTCCTTGAGGCGCTGCAGCCGCAGCGCATTGACCGCGCCGTCAGGACGAAACCGCGGCACGAAGAAACAGGTGAGCCCGCCCGGCGCCTGCGCCAGCACCAGAAAGGCGTCGCAC
>JBAUGC010000800.1:0-2214 GCA_049679485.1 Xanthobacteraceae bacterium | reverse complement strand
ATTTGCATGGCGCAAGTGATCGGCGCGCTCAATCTCGCCGCTGGCCTGCGCGACGCTTACCTCGCGCATTCGCCGGTGATCGCCATGACCGGCGGCCGCGATCCAAAGACAAAATTCCGCAAGGTCTATCAGGAAGTCGACGATGTGCCGGCGTTCGAGACGGTTACGAAGATGAATGCCACCGTCGACGACGTCGCGCGCATCCCCGATATGGTGCGTCAAGCGTTCCGTACCGCAACGACTGGTGCGCCCGGCCCGGTGCACCTTCAGTTTCGTGGCAACGAGGGCCAGATCGATGCCGAGGAAGCGGAGATGGAGGCGCTCGTCGAGCCGCAATTCGCGCGCGTGCCGCCGTTCCGTCCTGCGCCGGAGCAAGCGCATGTGCAGGCCGCGCTCGATCTTTTGCAGCAAGCGGAGCGGCCGATCATCGTGGCTGGCGGCGGGATTCGCGCCTCGGGCGCGCAGGCGGAGCTTGTGGCGTTTGCCGAAGCTTTGCAAATCCCGGTCGCCACGTCCCTCAACGGCAAGGACAACATCCCGGGTGCGCATCCCTTGTCGGTCGGCGTCGTCGGCAGCTACTCGCGCGAGAGCGCCAACCTTGCGGTCAATCGGGCCGACTTGGTCTGCTTCATCGGCACCGAAACCGGCGGCATGACCACCCACTTCTGGGCCGTGCCGAAGATCGGTGCGCCGGCAATCCAGATCGACATCGAAGCCGAAGCGCTTGGCCGCAACTACCCGCTTGCCGCCAGCGTGCTGGGCGATGCCAGGATGGTTCTCCGCTGTTTGCTGGACGTGGCCGATAAGGCCAGTGCCAAGCGTCGCGAGTTGTGGATCAAAGAAGTCGCTGCGCTACGCGCGGACTGGCACACCAAATATGATCCGCTGCTGGAATCGACCGCAGTTCCGATCCATCCGGGCCGCATCTGCCGCGAACTGAGCTTGCATGTTCCCGAGGACGCCATCGTCGTCGTCGACACCGGCCACGCCGGAATGTGGATGGGGGGGATGTACGACCTGCGTGCGGCCTCACACAGTTACATGCGCAGCGCTGGTCATCTCGGTTGGGCATTTCCGGCCGGGCTTGGCGCCAAAGCAGCATGCCCGCAGCGGCCTGTCGTCGCGTTCACCGGCGATGCGGGTTTCTGGTATCACATCGGCGAAATTGAAACCGCCGTGCGCTGGAACCTCAACACGGTGACCATCGTCAACAACAATAGCGGTGGCAACCAATCTAAGCGCGGATTCGATCGCGCCTATGGCGGCGAACAAACCGAACGGGCGCGGGAATTGTGGACATACCGCAACGTCAACTTTGCGCAGCTCGCCGAAGATATCGGCGCAATCGGCATCCGCGTGGAGCAGCCGTCCGACATTGCACCGGCCATTTCGCGCGCACTGACCGCCGATCGACCGGTCATCGTCGATGTGGTGACCGATATCCGCGCATTGGCGCCGACAGCTGTGACATAATTCCCACTCGCACGTGCCTTGCATGCGGCTTTGGGTGGGGTGCCGGCGGAACTGTTGCAAAAGTCCCCAAAACGCTGACGGCCATTTTCTCCGCTTAAAACCCAAACAAGAGAGAGCTGCTAATGAAAATCGGTTTCGGCCGATTACCAAAGTCCCTGACGACTTTCAGCTCGCCGCGCCGCGGCCGTTGTGCACCACATCAAAGAGAGACGCAGATGACTGCTCTGGGGTCAAACTGCGACATCAGGTGATGTCTGCGTCACATCCGCTGCGGCCTCAACTTCGGACATTTCCCGCGTCGCACGAAGTGACGTGAAGGGAGAATCGCAACGTCAATTTTTAGTCTGTCATTCGGCGTGCAATTTTGACACGTCGTGCCCGCTCTCTCCAGCACAGCGGACTGGGGTACCGGCGATGTTCTTGGAAGGCTCGCCTACTTGTCTCACTGCGCTTCCGCTGGCGCAGAAGTAAGGAACCTCTCAATTAAATCGGTGAGCGAACAGATCTCGCCGTAGGCCACGATTGTTGTGCCCTTCATAGCTTCGAGGCCGAGGCGGGTTTCCATGACGACCGGCTCGGCCGGCGGCTGCGGATAGCAGATTAGTGATGTAGCGGTTCAAAGATGACCTAATCAGAACGGCACCTTCACACTCTGCTCGAGAGGGCGCGGGGAAGAAATCTGTGGCCGCGCAAACTTGATGCCGGCTGCGGGGTCCAGAAGGAGACATCCAGAAGCGGCAG
>JBAUGC010000799.1:0-18935 GCA_049679485.1 Xanthobacteraceae bacterium | reverse complement strand
GGATAATCCCCGCCTCAGTTTGAGGTGCATCAATTTTTGGCACCCTAGAAGCGCACGACATTGTTTCAGCTCCCCGATTCCGTAATGCGCGTTCCTGGGATTGGGGTGTTATCGCAATTTGGAAACTAAAGGCGTGATGCCCATCACACCGGGATGTTTCGGGGGCAGATTCGCCCGAATTTGACGGTGCTGTCGCAGCCGTCGTCTCGAGCGGGGCCAAACTGCGACATCGCACGATGTTTATTTGCGCAACAGTCCCCCGGCCGTTGTAGCCGTCTTTGTACGGGCGGCATGTCTGAATCGGGTCCGTTATCGCTGCCTGCGCGATGTTCGGGGGATGTCGGCTAATGCTTCAATCGCCCGCAAGACGGGCGTATCGTGAAATGCCGCGACGGGCCCAGGAGCCGACTTCTTGCACTGCACCACGACTCGGGATCCTCGGGCGCAGAAGGCACCGCTACGATCGCCGGCGGTTCAACGTCACGATGGCCGAGTGCCTTCCAGGAACGGCACCGCGAACGCTGCTTCGTGCATCACCGGCCCGTGACCGAAATAGCCGCCTTCGCCGAACGCTTACCCATGATCGGCCATGATCAAGAAGTGGGTATCGAGCCGTGCTTTCGCGAGCAGCCGACCGAAAACCTGGTGCACATATTCCACGCAGCGGATCTGCTGCGAGTGTAGGAACTCAAGTTTGTCCGCGTCAAAGAAGTTGTCGTCCCTGCCACTGGCGACGCGTCCGCCCGAATCCCCACCGGCGGCCAGCGCCTTGGCAGCGCCATGCACGCCGGAGATATGCGGCAGGTCGCTACCCTTGAGCATGTAGGGGTAGTGCGTCTCGCCGATATTGAGAAAATAGAAGGTCGGCTGGTCGGCCCGGAATTCGATCTCATCGACGATTCCGCTGAAGTCGTTGTGATTCGGCATCAGTTTGTAGTCATCGAAGAACTTGCTGATCAGGGTGAAGCCGTTAAGGACCGGCATCGAAACCCGCGCGACGGTGCGATAGCCGTGCTCCTTGAGCAGCTTCGGGAGCGACAATTGTGGGATGAAGCTTTGGAAGCCAAGGTCCGGGATGTCGAGGCGGTCTATCCACGCCGAAAAATCTTGCTTGTAGACTTCAGAAGCGTGGACGCCCTGCGGTGACCGATGCGGCACCCGACCCATCAAGTAGGAGTAATGCGACGGCGCGGTCAAGGACGCATAGGACCACCTTTGGTCAGCGTCGCCAAACCGATCGAAATGCGGGGTACGGGCCCGCGTAAAGCTGTCGTACCGACAGCTGTCGAGCACCATAAAAACCAGGTTCTTGGGCATGTCACACTCGCATGCGACGGGGGCACCAGCTTGATATGCGCGACTTTCCGCCGAAGTCTTGTTATCATTTGCCAACCTTCTGTCCGCACATGCCAGCTCCAGCAAGGACTCATGAATCACCAACCCCCGGCTCAAGGATGCGGAAGGGCAATTCATGCGTGATCTGGACGCCAAACGTCTCGGCCCACTCCCTAACGCCAGCGGAGCTATAACGCGGCTCGCCTATGCCACAGCTAAGCGGATGGGGGTCGACGTTGAATCGCTATCGAAGAAGGCGGGGCTGTCTCTTCACCAAATCGAAGACCGAGGCGTACGCCTCAAAGTCAGAGATCAAATCACCTTTTTGAATCTCGCCGCCGACGCGCTGCAGGACGATCTTCTCGGGTTTCACCTTGCGCAGCTACCCGATCTCCGAGAATTTGGATTGCTCTATTACGTCGCGGCATCCTCGGAAATCTTGAGCACAGCCGTTCAGCGAATAGCGCGATACAGCTCAGTCATTAACGAAGGCGTATCTATCAAATATATTGACGGCAAAGACGTCGTCGCTGCTTTTCGGTATGTCGGTGTTAGGCGCCATCAAGATACCCATCAGATTGAGTTTTTTATGACGGCACTCGTCCGCGTGTGCCGCCAGCTAACGGGCCATCACGTGGTGCCAACTCGGGTAAGCCTCACCCACCGAAGAAAGACTGCCGGTTCGGAATTTGTTGAGTTCCTTGGCGGTTATGTTGAATTTGGCGCGGCCGTTGATGAACTCGCGTTCGCGACGACTATTAAGCAAATACTCGTCACCAGCGCGGACCCGTACCTCAATGACTGCCTGATCACGTATTTCGAAGACGCGCTTTCTCGGAGAGAAACCAACCGCGGTTCATTTTGATCGAGCGTCGAGAATGCGATCGTCCCGCTGCTTCCGCATGGGAAGGTCAGAATAGGTGAAATTGCACGCCGCCTCGGAGTATGCCAGCGAACTTTTGCGCGGCGTTTGTCTTCGGAAGGACTTACTTTTTCCGATGCGTTGGAAAGTCAGAGGTCCGATCTTGCAGCTCGCTATTTGACCGACGAGGACCTTTCGATTTCCCAAATCACGTGGCTGCTCAGCTATCAGGAAGTGAGCGCACTCACGCACGCGTTCAGGCGATGGACCGGCAAAACGCCCCGAGAAATGCGTTCTCGTGTCGCGTCTTAATCGGGCCGGCGTCAACCCCGCCCGAATCTCTGCCCATCAATTTATTTCAGTTCTCGAACAGACAACGGTGGCGCCGCATATGCCGCGTTGCACCGAGGTCTCGCAGCCAAAGTCACTTGTGGGTCAAACGCCGCAAGCGGCCCAAACAATAAATGCGGCGCTGGTGAGACCTTGAACACAAGAAGCTTAGATATAGCGCGTTATTTCTCACGCCTCGCCAACTTCGATCATTGGGCCTTTGAACGTGCTAATCGTTAGGAGATCGCGTTCTGGCGCCAAGTTGGCCAAATCCTGTTCACGCTGAATTTCCTGCGGCGGTGCTGGCGGCTCGCCGACAGGAGCCGTGGCACTTCATGTGCTTCTTGATAACGCGGGGAGGCGCAAAGCTTCAAAATGAATGCTTCACGTCTTTTTTTGCGCGATTTCTGCCAAAATACCTTTTGACAATACGCTCGACAGAATGCGAGCAAGCCAACGTGATGCGGGGGCGCACAGGAGCAGGCCTACATGGCACACTGCATCGGTCGATGGATTTTTCTTGTAGCAGCGCTTTTGGTTGCGCCTCCCGCGTCTGCGCAGAGCGACTCACCCCCCGAGGGGCCGCCGCCCGGGCAGGAAATGCAGGGACAAGAGATGCAGCCGCCGCCGATGCACGCGCCAATCCAGCCCTGGCGATCGCCGCGGGGCGCGGGTGGACTCCGCGCCGCCTGCGGTCCGGAAATTGCCCGTCTTTGTCCTGGCGTCCCGCCTGGTGGAGGCCGAATCGTTCAGTGCCTGGTGTCCCGTCGCGGTGCGCTGTCGCCGATGTGCAGGACGATGCTGGCCTCGAGGGGTGGCAGAATGGGCGGGATGCCGCCAGGTTACGGACCGCCACCCGGATATGGCCCGCCGCCCGGTTATGGTCCGCCTCCGCGTGGCACTCCGCCGCCGCAGGGCTACGGGCCACCAGCGCAACAGGGCAACGGACCGACCCCGCAATCCAATTACACGCCACCTCCGCCTGACTATCGGCCGCCGCCGCCCGCCTCTACTTCGCCGGCACCGCTTCCGCCGCGGTCCAACACAAGAGCTGCGTTCCAGGCATCGTGCGGTCCCGATGCGAAGCTGTTCTGCGCCGGCGTTCCGCGGGAGGACCACGGCGTCGTCAAATGCCTGTCCTCGCATCGCGCAGAATTGTCACAAACCTGCCAGATGTATCTGCAAACCGCCCGCGCCGAGCGAGCGGCTCAGCCGGCACCGGGAGGCGCGGATACGCTTCCTCCGCCACCACCAAAAGGCAGTCCTCCAGCCGCGGCGCCCGCCAACGAATAGCATCCACGGTGGCGTCATCCGTCTAACAACGTCCAGGAATGCGAGGCGCTTTACAAAAAGTGGTCCCGTGCAGCGAGCCGGCCCAGTGCTCTTGATCGCGACCTTGCTCGCGGGCTGCTCCGATTCGGGCACTGCCGCGAACGAGGCCAAGCTGCGCCAGACTCCGACCAACGCAAGCAAAGTGTTGGCGACGATTCCACGGGGCTCTGCGATCAAAATCGGCGATTGCAGCAACGGTTGGTGCCGGGTGTGGTGGAGTGGACGTGAGGGCTACGTATTAGCTAAATCGGTACACATTTCGGAGCGTGCGTTCCGTAACACCTCGCAACCTGATCAGGCGCCAGACGAAAACGACGCTGAAGAAGAAAACGTGGCGCCTTCGGACGAGGGCGCACCACCATCAACTTCGAACTAATAGCGGCCCACCCAGAGCCGGTCGGCGCCAGCGGCGCACCGCATCGATCGCAAGATACACCACCGGTGTAGTGTAGAGCGTGACGAATTGCGAAACGAATAAGCCGCCCACGATCGCGACGCCAAGCGGCTGCCGTAATTCGTGACCCGGGCCGGTTCCAAGTGCTAATGGCAGGGCACCAAGCAAAGCGGCCATCGTGGTCATGACGATCGGACGCAGCCGGAGCAACGCAGCCTGGCGGATGGCGTCATTCGCGGAAAGGCCCCGGCGCCGCTCCGCATCGAGGGCGAAATCGACCATCATAATGGCGTTCTTCATGACAATTCCGACCACCAAAATGCACGCGATGGCGGTGATGAGGGTGAAGTGCGTATGAGTGACGAACAGCGCCAGCAAAGCGCCGAACGCCGCCGACGGCAGTGTCGACAAGATCGTCAAAGGATGGGCGTAGCTCTCATAGAGCATGCCGAGAATGAGATAGACGGCGATCACGGCAGCGAGAAACAGGAACGGCTGCGTTTGGGTGTTCTGCTGAGCCAGCCGCGCAATGCCGGAATATTCCGCTTTAATATCCGAGGGCAACCCGGCTTGCGCCTGGGCAGCTTGGATAGCGTTCTGGGCTTGCCCGACTGAAACGCCAAGCGGTGTATTAAACGATATCGCAATCGACGGCAGCTGGTTGAAATGGCGAAGCCATGTGGGCGAATGATTACGGCGGACATCGCTCAAGACCTGCAGCGGTACTCCTTGGTCTAAATAAAGATTGGGAAGTTTCAGCGGATCGTCGCGATATTGCGGCTGCACTTCCAGAACAACATGCGAAAAATAGCTCTGCTCGCGGATCCACGAAATCGGACGCTGTCCGAACCAGTCATAGAGAACATTGTCGATACCGGCGACCGTTGCGCCCGCGTCAGCGGCCCGCGCGCGGTTGATGTTGACGGTCGCCCCGAGACCAAAAACATCATAGTTCCAAACGACATCCGTCGTCTGCGGCAACGCCTTGATGCGCGCCAGCATAATTCTCGCCCAGCGCACAAGCTCGTCCTGGTTCAGCGAACTCAAGACGTATTGGTACCGGTTTGACGCGCCGCCCGCGCCAACGGTGACATCCTGAACGGGTGTGAGAAGTGTTCGCATCCCGCGGACCGCAGTCAATTTTTTCCGCAGGCGGCTGATGACCCGATCAATCGATTCCTTGCGCTCATCCAAAGGTTTCAAATTCGCCAGCATCGCGCCGATGCTGATGACGTGATCGCCAACATACGAGGCGACGTCCGCGACCGCAGGGTCGGCCTTGATGATGTCCGCGGCTTTGCGCTGAAGCTCCGACATGGTCGCGAATGAAACATTGGGCACCGCAATGGTCGTTATACGCAAAATGCCGGTGTCCTGGGTTGGCAGAAATCCCTTCGGTATTTTGACGTAAAGGCCAACCGTTGTAGCGGCGAGAATTGCGGCGAATCCGAGCGTCAGCCAATTATGGCGTAACGTCCAGGTGAGGCTCGTCGCATAAAACGCGGTGGATCGTGCGATCACCTTTTCGGAGGCTCGGCCTATGCGGCCCTCCCGGCGATCGCCACGCGCGGAGAGGAGCCGGCTGCACATCATCGGCGTCAGCGTCAGCGAAACCAATGCTGATGCGATGATGGCGGCGACCAGGGTCAGTCCGAACTCACGAAACAAGCGGCCGACGATGTCCGGCATGAACAGGATGGGGATTAGCGCCGCGATCAATGCGACGGTGACCGAAACCACGGTGAACCCCATTTGCCGCGTTCCCTTGAGGGCAGCGTTGATCGGCGTTTCTCCCGTTTCGATGAGACGCGTGATGTTCTCGATAATGATCACAGCGTCGTCGATCACAAAGCCGACTGCGATCGTGAGTGCCATGAGAGAAATGTTGTTCAGGCTGAAGTCGAGAAAGTACATCACCACCAACGTGGCGGCGATCGATACCGGTATGGCCAAGCTGGGAATGAAGGTCGTCCAAAACCGGCGCAGGAAGAGTGCGAGCACCATGACAACGAGAATGATGGCAATCGCGATCGTAAACTGAACATCAGCGATCGCCGCGCGGATGAGCAGCGTGCGGTTATAAACGACATGGACGTCGACCGAGGCAGGTATCCAGTGCCGCAACTGCGGAATGGTCTTGAGGATTTCGTCAACCGTTTGGACGACATTGGCGTCCGGTTTCTTTAGAACATAGAGAACGATCGCCGGCTTGCCGTTAAACCATCCGGCGCGGTTTTCATTTGCCGTAGTGTCCGAGATGTCGGCAATTTCGCGCAAGTGAATCGGTGGACGATTAGCCTGCTCGAGCACGACGTCCTGAAAGTCCGCCGCCTTATAAAGCTGATCGTTGGCTACGATAGGAATCGAATGATAGCCATCGGTCAGTGATCCTTTCGGCCAGTCAGCACTGGCATTCTTGACAAAGAAGCGCACCGTCTCAAGCGAGAGCTTCATAGCGGCGACCGCTTGAGGATTCACCTGGACACGCACCGCCGGGTGACCGGCACCGCTGATAAAAACCCGCGCAACGCCCTCAATTTGCGAAAGCTTCTGGGAGATAATCGTATCGGCGAAGGCGTAGAGATCGGGAATGTCGTAAGCGTCCGAAGTCAACGCCAATGCAGTAATCGGAAATCCATTTGGGTTCGCCTTGAAGAATTTTGGCGGCTCAGGAAGTGTCGTCGGCAGCATCGGACCGGCGGCGTTGATGGCCGCTTGCACCGCTCCGGCCGCGGCGTCGATGTCGGTATTGAGTCCGAACTCAAGCGTGATGCGCGATGCATTGCCGATGCTCGACGACGTTGTTTCCGTCAATCCGGAGATAAGACCTAGCTGGCGTTCAAGCGGCGAGGTCAAAGACGGCGCGATGGTATCGGCGCTAGCACCCGGAAGGAACGAATCGACGGAAATCGTTGGCCGCTCCAACAACGGCAGAGACGCGATTGGCAGGAGCCGGTAAGCCACAATGCCCAAAAGCCCGATGGCGACGGTCAACAACACCGTAGCAACCGGCCGCCGAACAAAGGGCTCCGAAATATTCATGCCGCAATCTCAGCCGCCGACGGTCACGTGGCTTGGCGCTGCCGAATCCGGCCGAGGTCGACGGCGAAGACGTTGCTCAAGCCGCGCAAACGTCAAATAGACCACGGGCGTCGTGTAAAGTGTCAGGAACTGCGACACCAACAATCCGCCGAGAACTGCGATGCCGAGCGGACGTCGCAGCTCCGACCCGGTACCCGTCCCTATCGCCAGCGGCAGCGCTCCCAACAGCGCAGCCATCGTAGTCATCATGATCGGCCGAAAGCGCAGCATGCACGCCTGATAGATCGAGGCTTCGGGCGTTAGTCCCTCAGCGCGCTCGGCGCTCAATGCAAAATCGACCATCATGATGCCGTTCTTCTTCACGATGCCAATCAGAAGGATAATGCCGATGAGCGATACTAGATCGAGTTGTTCACCGAACAGCATCAGCGCGAGCAGCGCGCCGATACCGGCTGACGGCAATGTTGACAGAATCGTTATTGGGTGAATGTAGCTTTCGTACAAAATTCCCAGCACGATATAGACAGCAATGATCGCAGCAGTGATCAAGATCGGCTCGCTTTGCAGCGAGGCGGCAAATTCCGCTGCGCTGCCCGCCAAGCTTGTCGCGATCGTTTCAGGCAACCCGATCTCCTTCTGCGTGCGATCGAGAGTCTGCAATGCCTGTCCGAGCGAGACGCGCGCTGGCAGGTTGAATGAGAGCGCGACCGCCGGAAATTGATCCTTCTGCGTGATGGCAAGCGGCCCAACGCGCTTTTCCGTCCGCGCCAACGCACGCAGCGGCACTTGCTGCGCAGGACTGGTGAAATCGCTGCTGACGCCGCTGGACGATTGCGCGGCGTTCGGCTGTATCGCATCCGCCTTAGTCAGATAAAGGCTGTCGAGTGCCTCTGCGGTGTTGCGGTATTCGGGAATAACCTCAAGAATGACTTTGTACTGGTAGGTCTGCGAGTAGATCGTGGCTATCTGACGTTGTCCGAAAGCATCATAGAGGTCGGCATCAACCGCCGAGACGTTGAGGCCGAACCGCGCCGCCGCATCGCGATCGACCGTAATCATCATCTGCTGGCCGAAATTGTGCTGATCGGTCGCGACGTCGGCTAATTGATGCTGCTTCTGCAGGGCCTGAAGGAGCGTCTCCGACTTGCTCCGCAATTCCTCTTGGTCGGGGCTTTGCAGGACATACTGGTATTGAGTTCGCGTGATGCGCGCGTCGAGCTGAATGTCCTGCACGGATTGCAGGTGGAGCGATATATCCTGTACGTCCGCGACGGCCGCGCTCAGCCGCGCCATGATTTCGGCAGCGGAGGCCTGCCTCTGGTCCGGGGTCCCGATATCGATGTAAAGTCGGCCGCTATTGATGGTCGGATTTTCATCGCTGACGCCGACAAAACTACTCACAGAAATCACGTCGGGGTCGCGGGCAACGATTGCGGCAACCCGTTGCTGCAATGCCGACATGCTTTCGAATGAAATATCCGGCGCGGCGTCCGTCGTGCCGGCGAGCAGCCCAGTATCCTGGATCGGCACGAAGCCTTTCGGAATGATGATGTACAGCCACACGCTCGCGAAGAAAGTCAGTACGGTAAAGATCAGGGTTATGGCTTGATGCCGAAGCGACCAGCGCAACCCCCATTCGTAGACGGCGCGCATGGCGTCGAACCCGCGCTCGCTCATCTGAAATAGCCGCCCGTGCTGAGCGGTTGTTTCGGGCTTCAGCAACGTCGCGCACATCATTGGCGTCAGGATCAGCGACAAAATGCCGGAAATGACGACCGAGACCGAAAGCGTAATCGCGAATTCACGAAAAAGGCGTCCGACCACGCCTCCCATCAGCAGCAGCGGAATGAAAACCGCGACCAGCGAAATGGTCAGCGAAACGATCGTGAAGCCGATCTGTCGCGATCCCTTCAGGGCAGCATCGAGCGGAGAGTCACCGGCCTCCATATACCGCACGATATTCTCGATCATGACGATTGCGTCATCGACGATGAAGCCAGACGCGATGCTCAGTGCCATCAGCGAGAGGTTGTCGAGGCTGAAACCGATCGCAGCCATCACGCCGAATGTCGCGATCAATGTCACCGGCAAGGTCACGCTTGGGATGAGCGTGGCCCAAAATTTTCGGAGGAAAATAAAAATCACCAGAATTACGAGGCCGACAGTTAGCGCGAGCGTCCACTGGACATCGGCAACTGAGGCCCGGATCGTTGCGGTACGGTCGGCCGCTATATCAAAATTCAACGCGCGAGGAGCAAATTTCTGCAGCGACGGAAGCAGAGCCTTGACTGAGTCGACGACCCGAATGATGTTGGAACCGGGCTGGCGCTTCACATTCAGGATCAGCGCCGGCTTGCCGTTGTACCAAGCCGCGATCTGATCGTTCTCCTGGCCGTCGAGGGTTTCGCCGACGTCCTTGAATTTGACCGGGGCTCCGCGGCGGTAGGCGATGATCGCTTCGCGAAAGGCTGCCGCATCGAACAGTTGATCGTTGGCGCCGACCTGAAAGGCATTGCGCGGACCCTCGATCGCGCCTTGCGGCATGGCAATGGTGGTCGCGGTAATGGCTTTGCGAACGTCTTCAAGCGACAGGCCTAGCGCGGCGAGCTGTCTCGGGTTGACTTGCAGCCGCACCGCCCGCGCCTGACCGCCTTGCAAAGAAACTTCGCCGACCCCCTCCACTTCCGAAAGTTTTGGGATGAGCGCGGTAGCCGCGAACTCGGTAATCGCGTGCATCGGCATGGAATCGGACGTCAGCGCGATCACCAGCACCGGCATGTCCGCCGGATTGACTTGATGGTAAGTCGGCGGAAACGGCAACTCACTCATCGGCAACCAGCCCGAAGCGGCGTCAATCGCGGCCTGCACATCTGCGGCGGCGGCCGCAATCGGCCGCGTCAGCTTGAATTGCAGCGTGATTTCGCTGGTGCCGTACGAGCTCGTCGAGGTCATCGACGTCAGGCCCGGAATGCGGCCGAAGCCTGACTCAAGTGGAGCTGAGATTGCCGATTGCACGATATCGGGTGCCGCGCCCGGCCAGCTGGTGATGACTTGGATGATGGGAAATTCGACCGTCGGCAGCGCCGCGACAGACAAGAATCTATAGCCCAGCAGCCCCATCAGAATGATGGCGACCACCAACAATGTTGTGGCGATGGGCCGGTAGATAAAGGGCGCAGAAACGTTCATTCTACGTGAGATACTTTGGAGCCGTCGCCTGATCTCGGTGGGACGATCTCGACACGGCTTCCTTGCGCCAAACGCGCATAGCCGTCGAGCACGATTTTTTCATTGGCGTCGAGGCCGGTATCAATCACCGCGGTGCCGCCGACCGTCTGACGCACGCGAATAGGCCTGATAGCGGCGGTGTTGTCAGGTTGGATCACCCAGACAAAATCGCCTCGCGGCCCATGCCGGACCGCAGCAGTCGGCACCGTCAAACCATTTTCACGCTGTTCAACAACAATCTTGCAATCGACGAAATCGCCGGGCCAGAGCTTGTATTGTTCGTTATTGAATTCGGCCTTGAGCTTGATCGTGCCGGTCGTCTGATCAACCTCGACGTTAACCGCATGAACTTGGCCGCGACCGAGCGGCGTAACTCCGTTCTCGGCGTAGGCAGTGACCGGCAAGCTCGCCAACCCGAGCGACACCTTGTTACGCGCCAGCTCCTTGGCTGGCACGGTAATGATCACCGAGATCGGCTGAAGCTGGACCAGCGTGACGAGCGTCGTGTTGTCCTGAGCGCGGATAAGATTGCCCGGATCGACATTGCGGATGCCGATACGGCCATTAATCGGCGAGCGAATGTTTGTATAAGCAAGCTCCGCTTGCCAATATTTTATGTCAGCGTCGTACTGGGCGATGTCCGCCGTGTACTGACCGACCAGCATGCGCTCCTGGTCGGTCTGCTTTTGTGTGGCAAAGTCGTGCTTAAGAAGTTCTTCGTCGCGCCACAGGTTGGTTTTGGCATTTTCGAGTTGAACGGTTGCGCGCTGTTTCTGTGCCTGCGCTTGTTCCAGCTTGGCTTGATAAACTGACGGGTCGATCAGAACGAGCGTGTCGCCTTCTTTGACGTCCTGCCCTTCCGCAAACGGCATTTTCAGAATGACGCCGTCCACCTGAGCTTTGACGTTGATCGTATAGAGCGCCTGAACCGTGCCAAGACCCGAAATATAGACCGGCACACTGCCTTGGTGCACCGTTGCAGCGACAACCGGCACCGGCTTGCGATCAGCCGGATTAGCGTCCGGGGAACGTCGTGGCCGGGTCAACGATCCTTCTCGAGGTGTTTGCTGACGGTCGTCGCTCGTGGTCGCCGCCTGGCCGCTCTCCACGGTTGGCAACTGTACGCCATCGCTCCACAGGTAAACGCCGCCACACAGGAGGAGAGCAGCGACCACGATAAATATTATTCTTGTCCGCATCGTCTCGCGCCCGGTTCAAACAACTTCGGCGGTCTCGCCGCTTACTCTTCCAAAGACACGAGTAGCCTTCTTAAGCTAATTAAAATCCTGTTAGCCGCCAACAATCGAAGCGACGGCGCCCGTCGGCTCGAACCGCAACACTTAGCGACCACAAATCCGACTTCAGCGTGGCGAGCGCGCCGGCGGCGGCTGTTTGGTCGATGGTGTCGTGGTAGTGGGCGGCGTCGCAGCAGGGGTTTGCGCAGCCGGCGCTGCCAGTGGCGCTGCAGCCGCCGCGGCCAGGATCTTCACCTTACTAGCGAGGTTAGCCATCGTTTGCTGCTCGGTGGCAAAAGCCGACGCGCTGGCTACCCCCATTACCTCGATAAAAGAGCCGCCCGCATCAATGAATGTGAGGACGCAGCCACGCCGCTGCCCGCTGTCCTGTGTGCCCTCTGCCGAGATACGAATGGCCGGATTGCCGTTAACCTGGATATCCTCGGTCTTTGGTTCGGCGTCTACGAAGCGCTTGATAAATCTGGACGAGCCTACGCTGGCGAATGACTTCAAATCCTTGAAGTCTTCCTTGGATACGATTCTGACAACAACAACTGCGCGTCCATTCGTCGCTTGAATTTGAATCCTCGGCGTCGCCGCCTTGGTTTGGCGCCAACCGTTCGGCACGGTGATCTCGACCGAGCTGTCGTCGCTTCTAATCGTAGTATCGGCGCGGGCCGGCGTGGTGAATGCCGCAAACCCAGCTAATGCAACTATGAAAATGCCCTTGGCGTCCATGACCTATCCTTGTTGCGGGCTACGGAACTCTACCAGCGTACGATTCGTGCGGAATTTGCGTCATTGCCCGGAGCAGGCGGTCGATTTGGCGATAGAAATGCCTACTGCCCGTTCGTTATCGGCTTGCATAAATAATATAAACAGCCCCCTTTTTCCCTACAATTCAAGTGTTAAAGTGCGTAGGGTACGGGACGGTGATGGCAGCGGTTTGCCCGAAGCGAGCAGTGGTTGTGGCTCGCATCATCGCCTGATCGGGGACAGATAGGCGTCTGCTTTTCGCCGCCACTTCAATCGCTTGTGAGCGAAACGGTAAAAATCGTGACTGCAATCACATCGCCGCTGAGGAATCAGCGGTACGTCAAAGTGACGACCCTAGGGCAATATGGCCCGATTCGGCTGATTGTCGGACCGGAATTCAGAGGGGGTTTACTTTACGGTGATGGAACTGAGGGTGTTCCCCGTTTGCAACGATCCGTAGAAAGTTATCGTGTCGATTCGCCTCTAAACCCAACTTGGGCACCCGAGGTGAACAAGAAACCTAACGGCCGGCGCGGCAGCGTGCCTTTCAAACCGGCCCTACCGATGCGAGCGTGAGATGGCTAGGAATTTGGTTTTCATGGTGCTCGACAGCTGCCGCTACGACAGCTTCACGCGAGCCCGTACGCCGCACTTCGACCGCTTTGGCGATGCCGAGCAGCGCTGGTCCTACGCGTCATGGACCGCCCCTTCGCATTACTCCTATCTGATGGGGTTGGTGCCGCACCAGTCGCCGCAGGGCGTCTATGCCTCTGAAGTATACAAGCAAGACTTTTTCGCGTGGATGGATCGTCTGGATATTCCGGACCTCGGTTTCCAGAGTTTCATTCCACAATTGTCACTACCCAAGTTGCTCCAAGAGCACGGCTACCGGACCGTCGCGCGGGTGTCGATGCCGGTACTCAACGGCTTCACGCTGATCAGCAAGTTCTTCGACGACTATAAGCTGATGCCCAATCACAATGACTTCAGCGGAATGGTCGACGAGATCGAGTTCCATGCTGACCGGCCGACTTTCTATTTCCTCAACATCGGCGAGACGCACTATCCGTACATGCTGAAGGGTAGCGATCTGCCACACATCTCCGGCGTGCATGGCGCCGCCAAGGCACTGGCCGCTGGCGAGGACTCCGGTGGCCGCGTCGCCAACGGCATGGACGATGATTTTTTTGACTTGGATAAGCTGGAATTTTTACACGCCCAGCAGATTCGCTGCGTGGAATATGTAGACGAGGTTTTCGGTCGCCTGCTCGCGAAAACACCGCCGGATACGCACTTTATGATTATGGCGGATCACGGCGAAGCCTTCGGTGAAGGCGGTTATTTCGGCCACGGACCGGTTATGCACGAGGCGGCATTCGCTGTGCCGTTCCTGGAAGGAATTCGGCCCTCGTGACGCGCAAAGGCCGCCGGCGCGGCGGCCGATACACCACGGATCGGTGGTGATGATCGGTGGGACGAATGTCGTCGCCACGCACGTTAGCTATTATAATACCGCTATGCCCGTCACTCCCTGGCGCTCGGTGACCGGTGATGGAAGATAAACGGGTCGGAGCATGGACCAGCGTTCATTTCAGGTCATTGCGCTGACGCCTGCGGGCGTTGCCGACGCGAGACTTGTGCTTGCCGCCGACCGTGCCGGTTGCCTTGGCATCCTCAACGCCGAAATTGGGGCCACGCCATATGCGGCTTTGGACGCACTGAGCGGCCGCACGCGTACTCCGTACGGGCTGAAGATCACAACGATTGACGACGAGACTTTAGCGAGGCTGGAGAACTATGTGCCGACCGGGCTCGGCTGGTTCGTTGTGGATGCTGCATTGATCCTGCGCCAACCCGACCTACTGAGGCGAATGGCAACATCGGGTCTGCGGGTCATCGTCGAAACGATCGAATGGGATGACAGATTAGCGACTCTTTCCGGCCACCACGCTTTGCAGGTGAAAGGCCACGAAGCTGGCGGCATCGTCGGCGAAGAGACAGCTTTCATCCTGTTGCAGAAGGCCCTGGAGCGCCAATCGGCGCCAGTTTTCGTGCGCGGCGGCATCGGGCTGCACGGAGCGACGGCCATTCGCGCTGCCGGTGCAGCAGGCGTCGTGCTCGACGATCAACTGCTCCTTTTGAAGGAATCTTCGGTTGCGGCGACTTTGCAGGTCCCGCTACGGGATTTCACCGGCCTTGAGACCGGCCTCGTCTCAATCAGGAACAAACAATGGCGTGTATTCGACAAGCCGGGTTTTCTGCATTTGCGGAAGATGCGTCAATCTCTCCCTGGCGCTTCTGCGCATGAAGGCACGGACCGGCTCCTCAGTAGTCTCGGTTGGGACGATCCCACCAGTCAGATTGTGCCGCTCGGCCAAGCGGCGGCCTTCGCCAAACCTTTGGCGGATCGCTTCTCGACCTTCGGACGCCTGGCGCAGGGACTGCTGACCGAAAGCGAGCGCCGACTGCCAACCACAGTCGTGCTGGATCCTCTCGGCGCCGGACGTGGGGTCGCCGAGAGCCACGGCACCAAATTCCCGATCGTGCAAGGACCGATGACGCGGGTCAGCGACGTCGCCGCCTTCGCGCAAGACGTCGCCGACGCCGGGGCGCTGCCGCTAGTTGCGCTGGCGCTCATGCAGCCGGACACGGTCGAGAAAGTGTTGAGCGAAACCGCCGAACGGCTCGCGGGCAAGCCGTGGGGGGTAGGATTGCTGGGCTTCGCGCAGTCGGAATTGATCGCCGCGCAGGTAGAGGTTGCGCTGCGCCACAAGCCGCGATTCGCCTTGATCGCCGGCGGCCGGCCGGAGCAAGCCCGAGACCTCGAACGATCGGGCATCACCAGCTACCTTCACGTGCCGTCGCCGCGGCTCTTGACCTTGTTCCTCGAGCGCGGCGCGCGGCGCTTCGTGTTTGAAGGGCGCGAATGCGGCGGCCACGTCGGGCCGCTGTCGAGCCTCGTCTTGTGGGACGTGATGGTCTCGACGCTGTTGCGAGTACCGGCCGATCCCGCACGTGACGCAGAGATTCAATTGTTGTTTGCCGGCGGTATTCACGACGCCCGCTCCGCTGCGATCGCCTCCGCGATTGCCGCACCTCTCGTCGAACGCGGCATGAAGATCGGCGTACTGATGGGCACCGCCTATCTGTTCACCCACGAGATCGTGCGCTCCGGCGCCATCGTGCAGGAATTTCAGAACGCCGCGATCACCTGCGAAAAAACCGTCACGCTCGAGACCGGCCCTGGCCACGCCAGCCGCGCGGTAGCGACGCCATTCGCTGAAGAGTTTTTGGCGCTGCGGCGAGCGCTCGAGGGGAAGAAGCTTTCCGTCGACGCGATGCGCGACGAGCTTGAGGGCTTGTCGCTGGGACGACTCCGGCTCGCCAGCAAGGGCCAAGAACGCGGCGGCGCGGACAATGCCGTTCGCGATGTCTCTCTCGACCGCCAGCGCCAAGCCGGTATGTACATGATCGGCCAGGTCGCGACCTTGCGCAGTGACATTCAAACCGTCGCCGACCTGCATCGCGCGGTCAGTGTCGGGGCACATGAGCTTCTGGCGGCTCGCCTTGCCGATACGACGCTGCGCGCCGAGACCCGAACGCCCGCGCCGCGGCCCGCTGACATTGCGATCGTCGGCCTTGCCGGCGTCTTTCCCAAGGCCGACAGCACCCACGAGCTCTGGGACAACATTCTCGACAAGGTCGAAGCCACTGTTGAAATTCCGCGGGAGCGTTGGGATTGGCGGCTCTATTTCAACGAGGACCGCGCCTCGCCCGACCATATCTATTCGCGCTGGGGCGGCTTCCTGAACGACTTGCTTTTCGACCCGCTGCGCTACGGCATCCCGCCGCGATCGCTCAAGGCGGTCGATCCGCTTCAGCTGATGACGCTCGAAATCGTGCGGCGCTGCCTTGTGGACGCCGGACTTGAGAACGCGGCCGAAGTGCATGAGCGCACCTCGGTCATCCTGGGCGCGAGCGGCGGCATTGGCGACGTCGGGGCGCAATACGCCATACGCGCGGAGATGCCGCGTTTCCTCGGCACGCTGCCGCCGAAGGCCGCCGAGCGCCTACCGCAATGGACCGAGGATAGTTTTCCGGGGATTTTGCTCAACGTAGCCGCGGGGCGCGCTGCGAACCGTTTCAACTTCGGCGGCGTGAATTTCACGACCGATGCTGCATGCGCCTCCTCGCTCGCCGCCGTCTACCAGGCCGTGCTCGAACTCGAAAGCTACCGCAGCGATGTGGTCATTGCCGGCGGAATCGATACCGTGCAGGGGCCGTTCAGCTACATGTGCTTCAGCAAGACGCACGCCCTGTCACCAAGCGGGCGTGGTATCGCCTTCGATGCGGCAGCCGACGGTATCGTCGTTTCCGAAGGCATCGCGGTGGCGGCTCTCAAGCGCCTTGCTGACGCGGAGCGCGACGGCGACCGTATCTACGCCGTGATCAAAGGTGTCGGCGGTTCGAGCGACGGCCGGGCCAAGTCGATGACCGCGCCGCATCCGGACGGCCAGATCCGTGCTTTGTCGCGCGCTTATGAAATGGCTGGCTATTCACCGGCGTCGGTTGGACTGTTCGAAGCGCACGGTACCGGTACCGTCGCCGGTGACACCGCCGAATTGGAAAGCGTCTCGCGGCTTCTCGCTCTGCACAAAGCGGCGCCAGGCGATCACGCCATCGGGTCGATCAAGTCTCTGATCGGCCACACCAAGGCCGCTGCCGGCCTTGTCGGTCTGATCAAAGCGGCCCTTGCCTGTCATCACAAAGTGCTGCCGCCGCATGCGGTCAAGACCCCGAACAAGAAACTCGTCGAGCCTGATTCTGCGCTTTATCTGCCTGACGAGGCACAACCCTGGTTGACGCGTCCGGGAGCGCCGCGGCGTGCGGGGGTAAGTGCGTTCGGCTTCGGCGGTACGAACTTCCACGTCACGATCGAAGAGCACGATCGGGGTTTCGCAGCGGATGACGAGATTGCCTCACGGCAAAACTGGCCGCGCGAGCTTTTGATCTGGCGCTGTGCTGATCGGGCGAGCCTCGCGGCCGCGGTTCGACAGACTGCCAATCGTCTTGCGGACGGCACGCAACCGTTGCTCCGCGATCTGGCTTACACGCTGGCTCAGAAAGCGGCGAAATCCGGCCTGACCGCGGTGCTGGTCGCAGGCACAAACGAAAAGGTCGCCGAGCGTGTCGCTGCGCTGGCCGCCCATCTTGAACGAGCCGACGCGCCGCTGCCGCCTGGCAGCTTCTTCAATGAGACGCCGCTCCTCTCTGGGGGCGGTAAGCTTGCGTTCATCTTCCCCGGCCAGGGCGCGCAATATGTCGGCATGATGCGCGAACTGGCAGTGCTGTTTCCCGAAATGCGCACCGTTATGGAAACGGCCGATGCGACGCTCGCGGTTCGGATGTCCGAGAAAGGATTGCCGGATGGCGACTTGAGCCGCGCCATCTTCGCGCGAGGACTTTATGACGACGCGGCGCGACAAGCTGCGACCCAGCGGCTGACCCGGACCGATATCGCCCAGCCGGCGCTCGGCGCAATTGAGGCAGGCTTGCTTGAAGTGCTTGGGCGCCTGGGCGTTCGCGCCGACATGGCCGCCGGCCACAGCTATGGCGAATTCGTCGCGCTCTACGCAGCGGGTGTGATGACGCTCGAAGAACTCTTGATCCTGTCGGAAGCACGCGGCCGCTTCATGATCGACGCAGCTGCCGGACGCGACCTTGGAACGATGGCCGCCGTCCGAGCCGACCGTGCGGCCGTCGAACGCGCGGTCGCGGGCGCGCCGGAAGTCTGGGTCGCCAATCACAATGCGCCGACACAGACGGTACTTTCGGGAAGCAAAGCTGGCATCGCCGCCGTTGCTGAGCAACTTGGGCGCGCCGGTTTGTCCTGCCTGCCGATTGAGGTCGGCGCCGCGTTTCATTCGCCAATCGTAGCGCCTGCCGCTGATCCGCTGGCGGCGCTGATCCGGATGCTGCCACTTAAGCCACCGGGAATCGCGGTCTACTCGAACTGGACGGCGAAGTGCTACCCGAGCCGGGTTGAAGCACTGCGATCTGTTCTGGCACAGCATCTTGTCAGCCCGGTTCAGTTCGTCGCCGAGATCGAAGCGATGTACGCCGACGGCGCACGCATCTTTCTCTCGGTCGGTCCAAAAGGCGCGCAGGCGTCAATGGTTCGCCAAATCCTCGACGGCAAGCCGCATCGCGCAATTGTTTGCGACGACGGCTCCGGCGGAATCAACGGATTGTTGCAAAGCCTCGGCGCGCTCTTGGTAGAAGGTGCGGAACTCGATCTCACGCGGCTGTGGCGCGGCCGCGATTGCCGGCTCCTCGGCGACGCGCTCCCCGCCGTGCCGCGCGGCGATGTGCCGGCGCCGCATATGTGGCTGCTCAACGGTGGCAGTGCGCGGCCTTACGG
>JBAUGC010000798.1:0-10126 GCA_049679485.1 Xanthobacteraceae bacterium | reverse complement strand
TCCTACGGCAATGCCGGCATCATCGAGGGCAATACCGTTTTCCCGGCGGCGTTTCCGTCAAGCTTCGCCGAACTTGCGCGCATCGCGCTCAAGCGCTCGCCGGTCGCCAACTATCACCCTTCATTTCTGCCGCGGGTCATACCCTGGCTCGCGGCGTTTCGCGCGGCATCGCAACCACAACGATTGGTCGAGACTGCACAGTTGATGCGGCCGCTGTTCACCCGCGCGATCGTCGAACACGAGCAAGTCGCCGCCGAAGCCGGCGCGGAGCGCTATCTGAGCCGTCGCGGTTGGCTCAAGCTTTACCGCACCGACGGTGCGTTCGCGGCGTTAGCGCCGGAGCTCGACCTTGCCGCGCGCTTCGGCATCGGCAACGTGCCGCTGGATCGCGACGCCGCGCTTGCGCTCGAGCCGGCGCTGGCAGGAGTGTTCCGGCACGCGGTGCATTGGACCGGCGCCGTCAGCGTCAGTAATCCGCTGGCGCTGACCCGCGCCTACGCCGCGCGCTTTGCCGCGCTCAGTGGCCTTGCGCTGTCGGGCGATGCCCGCACGCTGCATCGTTCTAATTCATATTGGCGTGTCGAAACCGCTTCAGGCCCGATTGATGCCGGCGACGTGGTAATCGCGCTCGGTCCATGGGCGCCAGACATACTCAGCCCTCTGGGCATCCGCCTGCCGCTCGCCGTCAAGCGCGGCTATCACCGCCACTATCGGCCGCAAGGCAACGCCGCGCTCAGCCGTCCGGTGCTCGATGCCGAGAATGGCTACGTGCTCGCTCCAATGGAGCAGGGTATCCGCATCACCACCGGCGTCGAGTTCGCCGCGCGCGATGCTGCGCCGACGCCGGTGCAATTCGATCGGCTGTTGCCGGCGGCACGCGCGTTGTTTCCGCTCGGGGAAGCCGTCGAAACTCAGCCGTGGCTAGGGGCGCGGCCCTGCCTTCCCGACTCGCGGCCGGTGATCGGACGGGCGCCCGGTCAGCGTGGTCTTTGGCTTGCTGTTGGTCATGCCCATTGGGGCTTGACGCTTGGGCCGGCGACGGGACGGCTCATTGCCGAGATGATGACCGGCGCAACGCCGTTCTGCGATCCAAAACCCTATGCCGCGGATCGGTTCATGCGCTAGCACGCCATGAAAGGCCGGCGATCGGCCGGACGATCAGTCGTGCACCGCCGATGCCGGAGCCGGCGAACCCTTGTACTCGCCGATCGTATGCAACACGCTGTTTTCGGGCCGCGTGTTGTTCACCGACATCTTGTCC
The DNA here is from genome assembly GCA_049679485.1 of Xanthobacteraceae bacterium. Lineage (GTDB taxonomy): Bacteria > Pseudomonadota > Alphaproteobacteria > Rhizobiales > Xanthobacteraceae > BOG-931. The sequence goes on along the minus strand of JBAUGC010000798.1, from coordinate 8,865 downwards.
TGATGCATCAGCATTTCGTCGTATTTCGGCAGCGTCGTCACCGGCTGATGCGGCACCAGATGCACCACCTTGTAGCCGCCTGCCTTGAGCTGGCGGAGGAGTTCCGGCATCGCTTCGGCGGTCGCCTTCTGGAAGTCATGCATCAGGATGATGCCCTTACCGTGCTTTTCCAGCTTGGTCATCACCGATTTGATCACCTGCTCCGGCTTATGCAACTTGAAATCGAACGAATCGATGTCAGTCGAGAACACCCCGATGTTGCGCTCGGCGAGATAGGCCAGGAGCTGTGGGGGGTGCTGGAGGTCCGGGAAGCGGAAGAATGGCGCGATCGGGGCGTCGGCGGCCATGTGTACCGCGCTGATGCCCATTTCGATTTCCTGTTTGGCCAGTTCGAGGTCGCTGGCGTAGGGGTTCTTGGCGAGGTCCTTGTGCGACCATGTATGCGAGCCGACCGTCATTCCGGCCGCGATCACCCGCTTGGTAAGCTCCGGATGCCAGGTCGCGTGCTCGCCGATCTCAAAAAACGTGGCTTTCAAACAATTGTCGGTCAGCGCCTTGACGACCGCCATCGTATTCTCCGGCCACGGGCCGTCATCGAAAGTAAGGACGATTTCTTTGTCGCGGAGGAAATCGTACTGCTTGAAGTGTTCGAAGCCGAACCCGGGTCCCCCGGTGGTGTCGATTTCGACGATGCGCGAAAGCCCCATCCCGCCCGGCTTATCGCAGGCCGCGATGCCGCTGGGCGGCGGGCTAGCTGCGGCGGCCTTGGCCGAATTAGTGGACGGCGCTCCAGCCGCGGCCTGATTGGAGTTGCTCTGTGCCGGCGTGGTCTGTGCGACGCGCACCGGTGGAACATTTGTGGGCTCGGCCTGCGCCGGCAGCGTCTTCGGCGCCGACATCCGGGACTCCGCCGATTGGGCAAGCTGATGAAACGGCGTTTGCGCCGGAACCGCCTTATCGTTCGATGCCAGGCGCGTAAGGGGTGCGGGCGCTGAAGGCGCGATGACTGACGCAGTGAGTGACTGTGCCGCGGACGCCAATTGCGGCACACTGATCCCGAACGCTGCGAGAGCGCCAAAGGCCGCGAGGCCCAGGCCGACTAACACAGCACCGCCAATGATTACGAAACGCATGGTTCCTCGCAACAAATCCGTTGCCATTTAGCCCGGAATGAAAGCGCAATCGGCGAACGTGTCAACGTCGGCGCATGATGACGATCGCGTGATAGATGCACGCCGTGGTTTCCGCGACCGGCGTCACGGTTGGAAGGTATTCGACCACTCCGGTTCATCGCTCGAATCGATCCTTCCAGCTTGGCAGCGCGCCCGTGAGTTGCAGCGCCGCTGCGGTGTAAACGCCGCGGGCGACTGCGCGGGCCACGACATTAGCCGCTATTGCGCCAAGTACGGTTAACCCCAAAAGTGCGTCCGCAAGAGGGCGGCGGCCGGTCGAGGCAGCAAACACCACGTCGCCGTCAAGCGGGGTGTGAACGGGGTAGATGGCGCGCGACAAACCCGATTGCGCCATGACGGCAAGCCTTTTTGCCTGCGCTTTGGTTAAAATTGCGTCTGTGGCGACGACTACCAGAGTCGTATTTTCCCGCGCACCGCCTTTGGTGAGGGGATAAAGCGCATCGGCGGGCACAACGGATGGGAACCCGCGGCCGCCGAACTCGCCGTCGCGCTCGAACGGCGCCGCCCAGAACCACGGACCTTCGCCGATCACGACGCTACCGGCGGCATTGACCACAGAGAGAGCGCCGATAACGTGACCGTCTGGCGTTTGCGCCGAGGCCGAGCCGATGCCGCCTTTATAGTTGACCGTGGTCGCTCCGGTGCCGGCGCCAACGCTGCCCAGGGCGAAATCCGCGCCGGCGGCGGCTGCGGCCGCATAACCAAGCTCGCGGTAGGGCGGGAACCGACCCCAGTTCTTGTCGCCGGCGCCGAGAAGATCAAACAGGATCGCAGCCGGCACGATCGGAACCCGCGCGCTGCGCACCGCAAAGCCGCGGCCTTGTTCCCGCAGCCAAGCCTGCGCACCGGAAGCAGCATCGAGGCCGAAGGCCGAGCCGCCGGAGAGGGTGATGGCATCGATGCCTTCGACGGTTTGCGCCGGGTCGAGCAGAGCGGTTTCGCGGGTGCCCGGCCCGCCGCCGCGCACGTCGATCGAGGCGACTGCCGGTTCGTCGAACACGATAGCGGTCGCGCCTGAGCCGAGGCTCGCATCCTCCGCGTGACCGATTCTGAGTCCTGGGACGTCGGTGATGAGGTTGCGCACGATGCTGCCTCGCAAACGGTCAGCGGAGACGATTTTGCCTTGGCGGTCAACGATCACATCCTCGCGGGCGCGGCGCTGCTGCGCTTGCGCGGCGGGGAGTGGCCGGGCATGAGTGCGCCATGCCGAACGTCACCATCGCTGCCGCGCTCGCTGCCGGCATGTTGAGCTTTCTGTCGCCGTGCGTTCTGCCGCTCGTGCCGCCTTACCTGGTCTATCTCACCGGCGCCTCGATCGAGCGTTTTGCCGACAAGGAACCCGAGCCGCGGGTGCGCCGCGAGACGCTCGCTGCGGCACTCCTCTTCGTGCTCGGCTTCTCCACCGTGTTCGTGGCACTCGGCGCCAGCGCGAGCGCGATCGGTTCGCTGGTGCGCGCCTATTCGGGCACGCTCGCCATCATTGCGGGCCTTGTCATCATTGCCATGGGCCTGCACTTTCTCGGGCTTACGCCGATCAAAATGTTGATGCGCGAGAAGCGCTTCGGCATGACCAAGCCGGTCGGATTGTGGGGCGCTTATTTGATGGGGCTGGCGTTTGCGCTCGGCTGGACGCCGTGCATCGGCCCGATCCTCGCGGCAATCCTTGCGGTTGCGGCATCAGAGGCAACCGTCGCGAAAGGCGCCGGCCTGCTGGCGATCTATTCACTCGGCCTCGGCATACCATTCATGGCGGCCGCGCTTGCGATCGAACCGTTCGCCGCCTTTCTGGCGCGCTTTCGCGCTCATCTTGGTCTGGTGGAGAAGGCGATGGGCGGGCTGTTGGTGCTCACCGGCATCGCCTTCCTCACCGGCACGGTGACACAGGCTAGCTTCTGGCTGTTGGATACCTTCCCGATGCTTGGCAAGATCGGTTAGCCGGGATCTTTCCAAGCATCACCTCGTGCTGCGCTGCGCCCGGGATACGACCGTGCTAGGTACGGCCCGACTCAGTGATCTCGTCGTAATTGCCGTCTTTGTCCCAGCGAAACACCGCCCAGCCGACGGAAGTAATGTCACCCTTCTTGTCGAATGAGAGTGGACCAAGCACCGTGTCCCAGGTGCCGGCGTGGATGGCCGCGGCGACCTTTTGTCCGTCGACGGTGCCGGCCTTGGCGGCGGCCTGCGCCCAAACCTGAAAGGCTGCGTAAGTGTAAAGCGTGTAGCCCTCGGGATCGATGCCCTTGGCTTTGAATTTCTCGACGATGGGCGCCGCGGTCGGGCGCTTGCGCGGATCGGGACCGAATGTGAACAGCACACCTTCCGCCGCTGGGCCGGCGATTGATGCAAACTCGCGGTCGGCGAGAGCATCGCCCGCCATCAGTACCGTCTTAAGCCCCTGGTCGCGCATCTGCCGAACGATCAGGCCAGCTTCCTGATGATAACCGCCGTCATAGACGATATCGATGCCGTTGAGCTTGAGCTTGGAAACGAGCGCGGTGAAATCCTTGTCGCCCTGATTGTACGACTCGTACAACTTCTCCTTCACGCCGGTGGCGTTAAGCGCTTTCTTGACCTCGTCGGCGAGGCCTTTTCCGTATGTCGTCTTGTCGTTGATGATGGCGATGTTCTTGCCTTTGAAATTCTTGGCCAGATAGGCCGCGGCAAATCCGCCCTGCTGATCGTCGCGGCCGCAGGTGCGGAACGTGTTCCACATTTTTCGGTCGGTGAAGAGCGGATTGGTCGACGCCGGCGTGATCTCCAAAACGCCGCTGTCGAGATAAGCATCCGAGGCCGGGATCGATGAGGACGAACAATAATGGCCGACGACGACGGCCACTCCCGCGCCAGCGAGTTTTTCCGCGACCGAGCGCGCTTGTTTCGGATCGCAAGCATCGTCACCAATCTGCAGCGTGAGCTTCTTTCCCAGCACGCCGCCGGCGGCGTTGAGGTCGGCAATCGCCTGCTCGGCGCCGTTGCGCATCTGCCTTCCAAAAGTAGCTTGCCCGCCGGTCATCGGTCCGGCCGCGGCAACGGCGATCTCGTCGGCTTTGGCCGCGCCGGCGAAGGAGACCAAAAGGAGCGCAAAGGCGTTAAGCCACAGCTTGTTCATGCCTATCCCTCGATGAAGACAGTGATGGTTTCACGCAAATTACCACTTCTAGCGCGCAGTTTCTTGCCCGATTTTGCGCCAGTTAAGCGGGCCGGAGCGGGCATAAAGCCAGGGATATTGCCGCACCATCTGGGCGGCGCGGGTCGCGCGCCACGCAATCAGTCCGAAGATCAGGAAGATCACGGTGTCGCAGCAATACGACGCGAGCGAGAGGAGTTCGCCGTCGAACAACGCGAAGTGAAAGAACCGCGCGGCGGCGCCAAGAAGCAGCGCCGTGACGACGACCTGCCATTGCCGGCCCCAACCCCGGGCAATGGCGCGGCCGGAAAGCGCCGCGGCACCGCCGCCGACAACAAAGGTTACCAGCACGATGGGCGCGATGCTCTCGCCGGAATATAGACTGAACATATTGATCACATATCCGTCCCTGTCAGCGCGTGCCGCCTTCGAGATAGGCGGCGCGGATTTCCGGCCGCCGCAACAATTCGCGGCCGCTGCCTTGCAGCGTGATCTCGCCGTTGACCATGATGTAGCCGCGGTGCGCGAGCTTGAGCGCATGGTAGGCGTTTTGCTCGACGAGAAACACGGTGAGCTTGTCGCGTTCGTTGAGCGCACGAATGGCGGCAAAAATTTGCTGCGCGAGCAAGGGCGCCAAGCCAAGCGACGGCTCGTCGAGCAGGATCAGCCGCGGCCGGCTCATGAGCGCGCGGCCGATGGCCAACATCTGCTGCTCGCCGCCGGAGAGCGTGCCGCCGCGCTGATATCTGCGGTCGCGCAGCCGCGGAAACAGTGCGAACACGCGATCGAGGTCGGCATCGAAGTCGGTAGCGTCGGCCACGGTGGCGCCGATCTGCAAATTCTCCATCACCGTCATGCGCGGAAAAATGCGGCGGCCTTCGGGCGATTGCGCGATGCGGAGCTTGGCGACCTCGTGCGTCGTCAGGCCGGTGATGTCGCGGCCGGCGAAGCAGATGCGGCCTTCGCGGGCGCGAGGGTTGCCAAACACCGTCATCATCAGCGTCGATTTGCCGGCGCCGTTGGCGCCGATCAGCGCAACAATCTCGCCTTCGTTGACGTCGACATCGACGCCTTTGAGAGCGATGACGCTGCCGTAATAGGCTTTGACGCCGCGCAGCGAGAGAAGTGGCTCAGTCGCCCCGCTCACAGTCCGACCTCCGCGCCGGCCTGCTCGACTTCTTCGTCGGGGACGCCGAGATAGGCGGCGATGACCTTGGAGTCGTTACGGACATCCTGCGGAGCGCCGTCGGCGATTTTCAGGCCGTAGTCGAGCACGACGATATGGTCGGAAATCTCCATCACCACGCCCATGTCGTGCTCGATGAGCAGGATTGAGATGCCATGTTCGTCGCGAAGCGTCCGTAAGAACGCGTTGAGTTCGGCGCTCTCGCGATTGTTCAGCCCGGCGGCTGGCTCGTCGAGGCAGAGCAGCACCGGATCGGTACACATGGCGCGTGCGATTTCGAGTCGCCGTTGCGCACCGTAGGGCAGCGCGCCGGCGGGATCGTCGGCACGCTCGGCGAGGCCAACGCGATCGAGCCAGTAACGCGCCTTGTCGATGGCGCCCGCTTCGGCACGCGCGTAAGTGCGCGAGCCGACTAGCCCAAGCACGGTGAAGCCGGAGGCGACCATCAAGGTGTTGTGCTGTGCGACCAGCAGATTTTCGAGGAGCGTCATGCCGGCAAACAGCCGAACATTCTGAAACGTGCGGGCGACCCGCGCCTCCTTGGCGATGCGAAACTCCGGCAGGCGCTCAAGCAAAAACGTGGCGCCGTCCGGATGAGCAAGCATCAGCCGGCCGACCGTCGGCTTGTAGAAGCCGGTGATGCAGTTGAATAAAGTGGTCTTGCCGGCGCCATTCGGTCCGATCAGCGCGGTGATCTGGCCCGGGTGTGCGGAGAAGGAGAGGTCGCTGACGGCAACGAGCCCGCCGAAGCGCATGGTCAGGTGCTCGACTGTGAGGATCGACGCCGCATTCATGCCGGCGTCTCAGTGCGCGCGCCCTGGACGATGGCGGCTGGAATCTCCTTGCGCGTGCGCAGCGACACCGAGGGCGCGCGCGTCGAGACCAGGCCTCGCGGGCGATAGATCACAATTGCGACCATGGCCGCGCCGAACACCAGCATGCGGTATTGATCGAACTCGCGGAAAAGCTCGAAGCCGCCGAGCATGACCGCTGCGGCAACGGCAACGCCGAGCTGCGAGCCCATGCCGCCGAGCACGACAATCGCGAGCACCAGCGCGGATTCACCGAAGGTGAAAGACTCCGGACTGATAAAGCCCTGCCGCGTAGCGAAGAACGCTCCGGCGAAACCGCCGAACATCGCGCCCATGGCAAAGGCCGTGAGCTTGGTGTTGGTGGTATTGATGCCGAGCGCGCGGCAGGCGATCTCATCCTCACGCAACGCCTCCCAGGCGCGGCCAATCGGCAATCGCCGCAGCCGCAGCGTTACCCAGTTGGTCAGAAGCGCAAGCGCGAGAATGAGATAATAAAGAAATACCACGCGATGCGTGGGCGAGTAGTGCAGGCCGAACGTCGCGGCAAACCCTTCGCTCGAAGTATTGAATGGCAAGCCGAAGAACGACGGGCGCGGAACTCCGGAAATGCCGTTCGGCCCGCCAGTGAGACTTTGCCAGTTGAGCAGGATAAGCCTGATGATCTCGCCGAAGCCGAGTGTGACGATGGCGAGATAATCGCCGCGCAAGCGCAGCACCGGAAAGCCGAGCAATATGCCGGCGAACGCGGCGAGGATGCCGGCGAGCGGCAGGCAGATCCAGAACGACAGGCCGAAGGTCTGCGCGATCAGCGCATAGGAATAGGCGCCGACGGCGTAGAACGCGACATAGCCGAGATCGAGCAGTCCCGCGAGGCCGACGACGATGTTGAGCCCAAAGCCCAGCATCGTGTAGGTGACGATCAGGATGCCGAGATCGAGCAGATAACGGTTAGAGTAAAAGACAACTGGAAGAATGAGCGCAAAGATCAGAAACGCAACAGCTGCGTAGCGGGAGACACCTGAAAGTCCCGTTCTTACGGCGACTGGCACAAGACGTTCGATCGAACCGGCCACCTCCCGCCAAATCGTGGCGCGCAGGAGCGCGGCAACGAAAACGGCCGCGACGATTGCGGCGAGCGCACCGCAGCGCGTCGTTAGCACCAGCGCACCGGTCGGTCCCTGATCGGTGCGGATGCCGATCATTAAAACAAAAAGGCCGAAAGCCACGAGCGCCGCGATGGCGGCTTCCTTCACCGCAGCGGAGACATCAAGCCGCTGATCTGCGGGTTCGGTCTCCTGCGGCACGGGCGCCCGCTCGCTCACACCTTCTCGACTTCAGGGCGGCCTAAAATGCCGGTCGGCAGGAATATCAGCACTACAATGAGGATCGCGAACGCCGCGACGTCTTTATATTCGATGGAAAAATACGCCGACCACATCGTCTCGATCAGGCCGATGAGGATGCCGCCGATCATCGCGCCGGGCAGCGAGCCGATGCCGCCGAGGACCGCGGCGGTAAACGCCTTCACGCTGGCAAGAAAGCCGATGAAGAAATCGACGACCCCGTAATAGAGGAGGAACATCAGGCCGGCGACCGCAGCGAGCGCCGCGCCGATGACGAACGTGAGCGAGATCGTGCGGTCGACGTCGATGCCGAGCAGTGCGGCCATTTTCAGATCTTGCTCGCAGGCACGCATGTTGCGCCCGAGCTTGGTGCGCGCGACGAGGAACGAGAACCCGACCATCAGCAGCAGCGTGCTGACCACCACGATGATCTGAATGTTGGAAAGGCGTACGGCGAAATCGTTGCCCTCGAACAGCGTGTAGCCGCCCTGCACCAGCGGCGGCAGCGGTTTGACCCGGGCGCCCTGCGCCACCTGCACGTAGTTCTGCAGCACGATCGACATGCCGATGGCGGAAATCAGCGGCGCCAGCCGGAACGAATGCCGCAGCGGCCGGTAGGCGATACGCTCGACGGTCCAGCCGTAGAGTGCCGTCAGCGCCATGGCGACAAGCAGTACCAGGAACAGCGCCAGCGGGACGGCGGTGACGCCGATCGCCACCAGGACGAGGAAGGCAATGAGCGCGAGGAACGCGCCGACCATGAAGATGTCGCCGTGCGCGAAATTGATCATGCCGATGATGCCGTAGACCATCGTGTAGCCGATGGCGATCAGGCCATAGATCGAACCGAGCGTAATACCGTTGATGAGCTGCTGGACGAAGTATTCCATGCGTCCGTCGCGTTGCGATTCCCCGCCCAGTACTTAACAGGGGCATCCGTAAGCGGCAAAGCCGACAACTGGCGCTATTATGGGCAGTAGCGAAGACTTTTTGGCCCGCGCCGAAAAAGGCATTTTTGTGCGATTTTCCAAATAGTTGCTGAAAATAATTGCAGTGGAACCTGGAACGGCGTCGTGAGTTGCGGATTGTTCGTTCTGCCGGGGCGGGGCTCTTTCGAACAACACCGGAGAACGTCCAGATGGCTAACGAACCGAACAATCCGCAGCGCGACCAGCAAAATCAGAGCAATCCGCAGCAGGGCGGC
>JBAUGC010000797.1:0-8647 GCA_049679485.1 Xanthobacteraceae bacterium | reverse complement strand
TCTTCGCGCAGCACGCCGAGGAGATCGGAATTGTGGGCGGCCATACGCTCGTGCGCCAGCAGTATTTGCAAGCGCTCGCGCGCTATCGGCGCGGAGGCGCGCCGAAAAAGATTGAACGTGATCATGCCGCTTTCCGTCCGAACAGCTTGTTGAAGAATCCGGTGCTCTCGCTGGGAACCTGCATGGGGATGGTTTCGCCTTTAAGGCGCCGCGCGGCGGCGAAGTAGGCGCGGGATGCGGCGCTCAGCGCGTTATTCAGCGTCACCGGTGAGCCGACGTTCGAAGCGCGTAGCACCTCCTGGCTTTCCGGAATGATGCCGAGCAGAGGTATCGACAGGATCTCCAGCACATCATCGATCGACAGTATCTCGCCGGCCGCGGCGCGCACCGAATTATAGCGTGTGACCAGGAGGTGCTTGTCGACCCGCTCGCCGCGCTCCGCCTTCGCCGTCTTGGAGTCAAGGAGCCCGATGATGCGGTCGGAGTCGCGTACCGAGGACACTTCGGGATTGGTGACGATGATCGCGGAATCGGCATACCGCATTGCCAGCGTCGCGCCGCGTTCAATCCCGGCCGGGCTGTCGCAGATGATCCAGTCGAATTTTGTCCGCAGTTCCTCGATGACCTTGGCGACGCCCTCCTCGGTCAACGCGTCCTTGTCGCGGGTCTGCGAAGCCGGAAGCAGGTGGAGATTCTCCAGGCGCTTGTCGCGAATCAGCGCTTGCGGCAGCTTCGCCACCCCGTGAATGACGTTTATCAGATCAAAGACCACACGCCGCTCCGCGCCCATCACCAGGTCGAGGTTGCGCAGGCCGACATCAAAGTCGATGACGACGACCTTCTCCCCTTCCTGGGCGAGTGCGGCGCCCAATGCAGCCGTTGAAGTTGTCTTGCCAACTCCGCCTTTGCCGGATGTGACGACTACGACCTGCGACATTGTCCTGCCTTTCGTTTCTCTAGTTCATCGCCGAAATTTTCAGTGTGCCGGCCTCAAGCCAGGCCTGAACCGACCGGCGGCGCAGGCTGTCCTCGATATCGTCGGCCGTCCTGTAATAGGAATCGATGGCCAGCAACTCGGCCTCGACGCTGTGGCAAAAGATCCGCGCGCGGGCGTCGCCGGTGGCACCAGCCAGGGCGCGGCCGCGCAGTGCGCCGTAAACATGGATCGAGCCGCCCGCGATGATTTCGGCGCCTGAGCCAACCGAGCCAAGAACGGTAATGTCGCCTTCCATAAAGACCACGGATTGCCCCGAGCGCACCGGCTCCTCGATCAGGAGCGATGCCGGCTGCGGCTTCTGCGGAGCTCGCGGGGTAACGACCGGGGGCGGAATGACTGCAGCGTTTTTTGCCGAAAGCTCGAAGGGTTGCGTCCCGCGGCCACCGCGAAGTACAGGGGGAAGTCCCAGTTGCCACTTGGCCGGGTCGATACCTTCGATGCCGAGAACGCAAACGTTGCGCTTTTCGAGATCGGCGACGAGCTCGGTGATGGCAGCCGCACTGAGGTTAACGGCCGAAAGATCGAGCGCTACCGGCTGCCCGGAGAAAAAGCCCTTGGAGCGCTCCAAGGTCGCGTCGAGGTCGGTGAGCCAGTCCTGGAGGGGCGGTTGCGGCGCGATTGCGAACGCCGTGTAGGAGCGCGCCCGGAACATCAGCGACTGGCGTTGGCGAAGAACGCTCGACACTGTGCCTCTCCTCTTGGTGATTCCGATTGGTTAATAAAATGCGTCGGTTTGGTTAATGAACCATTAATGGCTCGGCGCGCCGCAAAGACGGCATTAACCGGCTGCCGGCCGTTCGCTGAATGGAATGCAACAGCGCGGCGTTAGCGGCCTTGAGGGAATGGCCGGATTCTGGTTCTGGCCAGTACCGGCCTTGAATTAGGAAAAAAGGTCAGGATTCGGCGACGGCAGATCACATTGAAAAGCCATGAAAAAATCGCGCACACCGTCCGTTCAATCGAGTTAGTCGGTGAATTGCATCCTCCGCTGGCCTCGACTAATGTTTAACTAAGCCTGAGTTTTGTGGGGATAGACACAAAGGCGACCCGTTGCGTCGGTTGCGGGATTGGCACGTGACATGAATGTTGCTGTACCGCCCGCTGCCTCTTCCGGTGCCATCCAACCGGAATTTGAAATCGGCCCGCCGCCCGAAGCCGTAATTTCGTCAGCCGCAATTGTGCCGGCGGAGTCTGTTTCCGGTTCGGCCTCTGCCTCGGCACCAACAACCAAGCGCGCTTATCCGCTGCCCGCGGAGCTGCCGACGCAAGCAGGCCCAAAGGGTTTCCGCTTCGATTTCAACGATGGCTGTCGCGTCGTACTGGAAGAAACCGGGCATCCCTGGCGCGTGCGCCTGAGCGATCTCGACACCGGCAATACGCTGTTTGAGACCGAACTCCAGACCGGTCGTGTCAACAGCAGCAAGCGCTATTACGTCCGCTTCCGCGTCGAGGCGTGGCAGAACGGCGAGAGCGTATTTGTTCATGATTACTCGGCCGCGGACCGCGACGTACTCATCCAGTTTCCGGTCGGCACGCTGGGCGACACGCTCGGCTGGCTTCCCTATGCGGTGAAGTTCCAGGAACGCCACAACTGCCGCCTCACCTGCGGGATGGCGGAAAAACTCATTCCGCTGTTCCGCGACGCCTATCCGAATATCACGTTCGTCACCCACGAAGAGATCAAGCCGGAAAATTATTATGCGACCTACTGCATGGGGCTGTTCTTCGATGACAAGGACGGTCTGCATCAGCCCTGCGACTTTCGTCATGTCGGGCTGCATCGCACCGCCGGTTACATCTTGGGCGTCGATCCGACTGAGACGCCGCCCCGCATCGTGCTTGCCGACGATACCCGCCCGCTCGCCGAACCCTATGTCTGCATCGCGGTGCAGAGTACGACTCAAGCCAAATATTGGAACAATCCCCACGGCTGGCATGAGATCGTCCGCGATCTGAAGGAGTCCGGTTATCGTGTGATCTGCATCGACCAAAAAACGACGCATGGTACCGGCCTGGTCTGGAACCACATTCCCCACGGCGCCGAAGACCAGACCGGCGACCAGCCGCTGCAGGAGCGCGCGCGGTGGCTCAAGCACGCCGAGTTCTTTGTCGGATTGTCGAGCGGGTTGTCGTGGCTGGCGTGGGCGGTGGGTACTCCGGTGGTAATGATTTCAGGCTTCACCCATCCGCTGAACGAATTCGCGACGCCCTACCGGGTGGTCAACTATCACGCCTGCAACAGCTGCTGGAATGACGTCCGGCACCGCTTCGATCATGCCGATTTTCTGTGGTGCCCGCGCCACAAGGACACCCCGCGTCAGTTCGAGTGCACGCGGCTGATCACCGCGGATCATGTGAAATCCATCCTGCGGCAGATCCCGGGCTTCCGGAGTTCGCAGCAGCCAGACGAGAAGAAGAGGTAGACGAAGTAACGGTAGAGGCTATCGCCAAGGTCGGTCTCGGCAGCGGCCGCCACAGCGCGCCGTTCGCTCGGCGGTGCCGCTCTGCAATGTGAGACGTCGCGCAGCGAGAGCGCCGAAGGACCGCAAACGAGCGTTGCTAAACTCTCGCGGACAACTTATCGACGACAGCACGGCTATTGACGTTTCAGTTCCCCTCCCACATTCGGCGAAATTGTACGCCGTAACTTGTCGATTACTTGCGCCGATCCGGCAATCGCCAGCCGCGGCGTGACGGCGTTGTCACATAAGTGTCAGCGGACTGTCAGCAAAGGCATCCTAGTCTGGTTCCCTTGGCGTGGGGGAGTGCGGCATGGGCTAGCTGACGGCTTGTGATTTTCAATCCTATCTCAGCAACACAACACAGGACGAGGCGATCGAGCCGGGCCCGTTCGTGTTCGATACGGTTTCAGCCAGCGACGTCTCTGCCTCGTATTTGAACATGGAATACGGGCAGGCGGGCAATAAAGCCTCAGGCGTCGATCCGTTGTCCACGCTCTCGGGGGTTGAGGCCAACCTAGTGGAAGACATCGAGCCCGTCATGATCGGGCCGGGCCGAAACCTCTACCTCCTCAACTGACATCACACAATCACGGCGCTGCGCTAATCCATCTGGGGATCCAGTCGGGCGACGGTGCGAGCTCTCGTTCCATTAGGGTAGGTATCCATGACCGTCACATCAGTAACAAGCGGCGTAACGTCGAGCGGGCTTACCATAAGCTCCGGCAATGAGCTCCTGGTCCAATCGGGCGGTACCGCGAGCTCGACGACTGTCGAAGGCGGCGCTTCGCTCGTCGTCAACAGCGGCGGCAAGGAAGTTTCCGCCACCATTTTGTCCGGCGGGACGGCGACGATTTCAAGCGGAGGTTCGGCGACCGACGACCAAATCTACGGCACTCTAACCATAATCAGTACCGGAGCAACTGCCGTCAGCAACGAGACCGTGGATTCCGGCGGCTCGCTCAACATCAGTAAATCCGCCACGGTGAGCAATACGACACTGATCAGCGGCGGCACCGTCGATTTTCTGACGGGAGCAGCCACCCTCACCGGTGCTCTGACTTTCTCCGGTGGCGATAATACGCTTCTGGTCGGCTCACTCGTTAACACCGTTGGAACCGACGGCGACTTGGCGGCAATCTCGGGATTTTCGTCGACCGACAAAATCGACATTACAGCGCTCACTAGCGCCGTCGCGACACTCTCGACGGTGGTGTCCGGCGGCAACACTGTCGCGGAAGTCATTAGCGGCGGTTCGACCGTTGTAGAAGAGTTCATATTTTCCGGCACAACGACCTACACCAGCAGTTCTTTGTCGCTGGTCGCGGACTCAGGCGGTCACGCCGAGATAGAATATACTTCCGTCGGTTCGTCTGGCAGCACGACGACGTCGGTGACAACGTCCACTGCTTCAGGCGCGTACACCGAAACCTCCGGCAACACACTTCTGGTTCTCAACGGCGGCAGCGTCTCTGCCGCCACCATCGACAACGGCGCCTTTCTCGTTATCAGCAGCGGCACTGACTACGCGGCGACCATTTCAGCCGGCGCCGCCGAGACAGTTTCAGCAGGTTCGGCAACCGGGGATCAGATCTACGGCGCCGCGACCGTCGACCCCGGCGCCGATGTCACCGGCGAAACGGTGCAAAACGGCGGCGTGCTTGTGGTCGATGGCGGCGCGGTCGATACAGCGTCAACTATTTTAGCCGCCGGTTCTGAGACGATTCTCGGTTCGGCGACCGGCGATCGGATCTATGGCACACAGTTGGTCAGCGCCGCCACCGCGGTCGTCACCAACGAAACCGTGTACAGCGGCGGCAACCTCGACTTGTTCCTGAAAGGCGCTGTCGCCAGCGGAACGACGGTGTCGAGCGGCGGCTTTCTCAACGTCAGCGGGAACGCCGTTGCGAGCGACACGACGCTGAGTGGCGGCGGCACGCTCGAATTGCAATCGCCCAAAGCGACCCTTTCCGGCACGATGAGTTTCGCTGGCGGCAACAACACGCTCGAGGTCAGTGTTCTCTCGAGCACCGGCAGCAGCGGGCTCGGCGACCAAGCGACGATCTCCGGATTTTCGTCTACCGATGAGATCGACCTTACGGCGCTCACCAGCGCTGGAACGACACTGTCTGTGACAACGTCCGGCACCAATACGGTCGCGGAAATCATCAGCGGTGGTTCGACAATAGTCGAAACGTTTATATTTTCCGGTACGACAACCTACACCAGCAACACTTTGTCGCTGGTCGCGGACTCAGGCGGTGATGCCGAGATAGCATATGCTTCCGGCGGCGGCGGTAGGACGACGTCGGTGACGACGTCCACTACGTCAGGCATGTACACCGAAACTGCCGGCAAGACGCTAGAGGTGCTAAACGGCGGCAGCGTCACGTCACCGACAATCGAAAGCGGGGCGTTCCTCGTCGTCAATGGCGGCGTCGTCTCCGACGCCGACATTCAGGCTGGCGGCACCGAGACAGTTTCGGCAGGCACCGCGAGCGGCGATCAGATTTACGGCTCCGCGATCGTCAGCGCCGGCACGGTGTCCAATGAAACCGTGCAGAATGGCGCAACGCTCACGATGGACGGCGGCACGGCAAGCAACACCGTCTTGAACGGCGGCGCTACGCTTGAGCTGTCGGACCCGTCAGCAACGCTTTCCGGTACGCTGACTTTCGCCAACGGTGACAACGGCCTCGTCGTCAACGTGCTCCCCAGTTTGGGTGCCGGCGATCAGGCGGTGATTTCCGGCTACTCGACCAACGACAAGATCGAGCTGACCGGAATTAATTCGTCCGGCGCAAGCCTGGATTTCTCCGCGGGCCCCAATGGCGAGGAAATCGCCACCGTCAGCGGCTCGGGTGAAAGCGTATCGTTTATCTTTGCCAACGCTTCTACCTATAACGCGAGCACAATGTCGCTGGCGCCCGATGGATCGGGCGTCGATCTCGTTCTCGATACGACACCGGTCGTCACCTTCACCAGTCTGAGCGGCCTGCAAACCAACGAGGCGACTCAGATCGTCAACGGAACTGTCAATACGACAGTTGACCCATACGCCATCGGCACCACCGTGTCGGTGATCGAGAGCGGCCAAGTGGTCGGCGAGGGTACGGTCGGCGCCAACGGCTATTGGAGCGCCAATGTCACGTTCGCCAATGACGACGGCGCCAATGTCCTGACCGCCAGCGACACCGATGGCGCGGGCAATACCGGCGTCACCAGCCAGTCGCTGACCTACAACGTCAACACGACCGCGGCGGCGTTCACGCCCGGCAATCTGGTCATCAGCATTTCCGGAGACGGCGACGGCAGCGGCTCCTACGGCGACAATCAGGCGAGCCCGATGACGCTGGAGCAGATCACGACATCCGGCTCGATCGTCAGCCAGGTCGTGATGCCTGAGACCACGACAACGGTCGATGGCGTGACCGAATATGCGATCTCCAGCGAATATGGCTCCTCGTCGGAAGGTTTGCTCACGCTTTCGGGCGACGGACATTCGCTCACCATCGCCGGCTATGGCATTAATCCGCAGACCTACAACGAAGGCGGCGCCGCCGTTTACGGCAACGCCGCGGAGGCGCAGTCGACGAGCATTCAGGGCGGCCAATATACCGCCGTGCCGCGCGTCATCGCCGACATTAACGCGGATGGCGTCATCGACACGTCCACGGCCCTCTACGATGTGTTCAACACCAATAATCCGCGCAGCGTCGTCACCGAGAATGGTACGTCGTTCTACATCGCCGGTCAGGGCGTTGCCGGCGACACGACGCAGGGCGTCTGGTACGTCCCGGATGGAGGTTCGATTGCGACCGCGACCAACATTTATGATGCAACCGATGTGCGCGCGCTCGCAATCTACAATGGCCAGCTCTATCAGTCCGTCAACACCAAACAGGGCGACGGGACGGGCAATATATCGAGTTACGGCGCGCTGCCGACTTCGGCGACAACGCCGACCATTTTGCCGGGCATCAGCCAATCTGTCGTCCTGAACGGGACTAACGGTAATACGGTCAATGGCTCCGACAATGGGTTGAGCGTTAATCTGAGCCCGGAGAGCCTCTTCTTCGCCAATGCCGATACGCTCTACGTCACGGACGCCGGCGTTCCGAAGGCAGGCGGCTTGGGCGACGGCGGGCTGCAGAAATGGAGCCTCGTCGACGGAACCTGGACGCTCGATTACACGCTTTCGGCCGGGTTGAACCTTATTCCCAATACGGCGGGTTCCGCCGCTTCTGGCGATACCGGTCTGATCGGCTTGACGGGCGAAGTTAGCGGCAATTCGGTTACACTTTTCGCGACCACCGAGCCGCTCAATGATCTGGGCAACACCGCGGTTGTCGAAATCACCGATGCGCTCAATGCCACGTCAGACCCCGGCGAAACCTTCAGCACCGTTCTGACTGCCTCGCCGGACGAAAATATCCGTGGCATTTCCTTCGCGCCGACCGAAAACACGACGCCGTGTTACTGCCCCGGCACCCTGATCCTAACCTCACAGGGCGAAGTGCCGGTCGAGACTTTGGCAATTGGCGACAAAGTGACGACCAAGTCCGGAGACGCGCGGGCGATCAAATGGATCGGGCGAAGGAGCTACGGCGGCCGCTTCGTCATGGGGCGGAAGGATATTTTGCCGATCTGCATCAAGGCCGGCGCACTCGACGACGACGTGCCGCGACGCGATCTTTGGATCTCGCCGCATCACGCCATGTACTTCAAAGACAACCATCTCGACGCCGTGCTGATCGAGGCCAAGGACCTCGTCAACGGCGTCTCGATCGTGCAGGCCGAGCGGGTCGACAGCCTCGAGTACTTCCATATCGAACTGGACGGCCACGACGTGATCATCGCCGAGGGTGCGCTGTCCGAGAGCTTCATCGACGACGACAGCCGCGGTTTGTTCCACAACGCGCACGAGTACAAAGAGCTCCACCCGGAGGCCGCGGCGGGGCTTGAGCAATTTTGCGCGCCACGCCGCGAAGATGGCTATGAGGTCGAAGCGGCGCGCCGGCGCATCGCGCTGCGCGCCGGGTTAAGCACGACATCGGACGAGCCGCGTGCGGGCACACTGCGCGGCCAAGTCGACCGCATCACCGCACGCTGCATTGAAGGCTGGGCCCAGAACCTCCACAATCCAGAAGCGCCGGTGTGCCTGGACATTTACGCCGGCGCCCAGTTGATC
>JBAUGC010000796.1:0-4383 GCA_049679485.1 Xanthobacteraceae bacterium | reverse complement strand
CTATACCGCCACCTTCCCCGAGAACGAAGAGCGCAGTCCGTGGCAGCCCCTCCATGTGCAAAAGGGGTTCAAGCCGACCGACTCTACGGTCAGCGTTTTCTTTGGCGGCTGGTATGCGCAGAGTGGTTATGGCCCGCGGGAAACTTGGAAGGAACGATTTATCCGCTGCTTGACGGCGACAGAACACTACATCCCGCCGCTGCTGGTGCTCGATCCGATCGCCGCCCGTGGCTTCGTCGAACTCGGCTTCGACACCAAAGAGAAATTGATCGCATGGTGCGCCGAGAACGCCCGCTTGCCGGCGCGACAGTATTGGGACGATCAATGGATCCAGACGTTGATCCGGCCGCTTGCGGTCGCCGGCGTCGAGCCCTACGCTACCCGGCTTAAGGCCGAGCCCGACGAGCTGATCCAGATGTACGTACCGGAGGAGATCAATATCGTTGTTGCCGGCGGCGAAACGCAGGGCGCCTGGAAGATGTTCGGCGGCTCGCTGCGGAACGCGACCATTTCCGTCGACGTCTGGCGCTAGAACCACTGCACGAACGCACGCTGCGGCGTCGCAGAGCGACGGAAAACGATTTAGCTGGCCCAGGGCAGGACGAGGATGCGGCCGACGAGATCGGGCGAATTCACCAGCAATTCGTGAGCCTCGCCGACCCGTGCTAACGGAAAACGCGCGGCGACGCGGGTTTTGATTTTACCGGCTCCGAGCAGCTTGAGAACGGTCAGCATGTCATTCATCCGTGCGCCGCGAATGCCGAGCAGGTTCAGCTCCAGCCGGATCATATCCACAGCGGTAAACGGCAACGGTTCGCGGCCCTGCTCGGAGCTGATGACGATGCTGCCGCCGAGCCGCATTACCTTGCCGACGAGGCGAAGGAGTTCGGGACTGCCGGTATAGTCGACGGCGTGATCGACGCCTTCGCCACCTGTGAGGGCGAGCAATTCGGCTTGAGCGTGCTCGGCATCCTCGGTGATGACTGCCGCGTCGGCGCCGAGATCCTGCAAGAGCTTAACTTTTGATGCGTGACGGGTGGTCACGATGACGCGCGCACCGGCAAGTTTGCACAATTGCATTGTCGCCTGGCCCATCCCGCCGGACGCGCCGACAATCAACACGGTGTCGCCGAGCTGGACATGCAGCCGGTCGCGCACGACCCGGTGCGACGACGAGAACGGCCACAGTGCGATCCCGGCTTGTTCGAAATCGAGCCCGTCGGGCAGCGGTAGCCACAGGCGCTCATCGCGGACGAGATATTGGGCGTAGGAACCGAATGCCTGATGACCAGGGATGGCGAGATTGCGCGACAGGTTGCCGAGCCCGCGCGCGGTCTCGATTGAATCAGGGTCTTCGGGATGGGTGACACCGATGACACGGTCGCCCGGCTTAAACCGCGTGGCGGCGCCGCCGACGGCAATTACTTCGCCTGCCGCTTCGCGGCCGAGCTGCTGCGGCAGTGGGAAGGCGGCACGGCCGGGAAGCTGATAGCGTGCGAGATCACCGGCGCGGTACTTCACGTCCCAGCGCGACACCGAAGCGGCGTGGTTCTTGACCAGCACGTCATGCTCGCGCAATACCGGCAAATCGTATTCGCCAAAGATCAGCTTGTCCGGCGCTCCGTATTCGAACAGGCGCACGGCCATGGTTTTTGTCGGGATAGGCATCTCAGTAAAATACTGTAGCTGTCTCATCCATCAAGTGTGCGTAGGCGAAGTGTGGACGTTGCGGAGCCGACTATCGCTCTAATCGCGCAACAATTTCGACGTGCGGCGAATAACGGAATTGATCGACCGGCGTCACGAGAGTCAGCCGATAGCCGCCGCGCACAAGCTCGCGCACGTCGCGGGCGAAGGTGCCGGCATTGCACGATACGCCAACGATCAGCGGGACATTGCTGACTGCAAGCTCGCGAGCCTGCATTTCCGCGCCCTGGCGCGGCGGATCAAATACGACAGCGTCGAAGTTTTTCAACTCCACGGCTGCGAGCGGGCGGCGAAATAAATCGCGGCGCTCAACTTGCACCGGTTTGAGGCCGGCAGCCGACGCTGCCGCGCGCTTTAGCGCCGCGATCGCTGCTTCGTCGTCGTCCACCGCGAATACCCGGGCACTCTCGGCAAGCCGCAGCGCAAACGGCCCGACGCCGGAGAAAAGGTCGGCGATACGCGTTGCGCCTGTCGAAGCGGCAAGAACCAGCCGCGCCAGAATGGCCTCGCCCTCGGCGGTTGCCTGCAGGAACACAGCCGGGGGTAGCGGCACGATCGTCTTGCCGATCCGAAGCATGGGCGCGCGTGCCTGAGCGACCAGCTCGCCATGGCGCGTAAGCCTTGCGAGATCACACTTGGCGCTGACTCGTGCCAGCGCGGAGGCGAGCGGTGCCGTCAGCACGCCCGAGCCGCGCACATCGATGTCGAGCCCGACATCGGTCGCAGTGGCCTGGATGTCGAGCGGCTTCCGGACTGGATCGAGCGTTTCGGCAATTGCCCAGGCGGCTTTTAACGCTCCGTCGAGAGACTTGACCAAAATCGGACAATGGTCGATTGCCACCAGATGGTGCGCGCGCGCCGCGGAGAAGCCAACCTCAAGCACGTCGTGGGTGCCGCGGCGGGCATGAAAGACCGCGCGCCGGCGCCCTTCGCCATGGGCGTCGATCAACTCGGCGACCGGCGCATCAATCCCGGCCTGGCGCAAAGCAGCGACGACAAGATCGCGCTTCCAGGCGCGATAGTGGTCCATGTCCCAATGCTGGACGGCGCAGCCGCCGCAGACGCCGAAATGCTGGCAAATCGGTGCGATGCGCTCTGAGCTCGCCACGTCGACATGAAGAAGTCGCCGCCGATCGGAATGGCCCGCTACGCCTTCCACCTCGACCGTTTCCCCGGGCAGCGTGCCGGGAACGTAGATTGCGCCGTCGGTGCCGTCGGCAATACCGTCGCCGAGATGGCCGAACCGGTTGATCACTAGCCGCTCAACCACGCTCCGCCTCGACCAAGAATTCAGCGTTGCCGGTGCCGCCGAGAATCGGTGAGGGTATGAGGCCGCCGACACGCCATCCACTGGCAGCAAGGAATGCGGCAATGTCATCGCAGACCGCTTGATGGATCGCTGCATCGCGCACGACGCCTTTCTTGACGTCGCGCCGCCCGGCTTCGAATTGCGGTTTGATCAGTGCAAGCAGCGTAGCCCTTGGCGGGAGCATATTTCCGATCGCCGGCAATACCTGCTTGAGCGAAATGAAGCTCACATCGATGGAGACGAAATCCAGTTGCTCGGGAAGGCCTGTCCCATCGAGCGCGCGGATGTCGGTTTTCTCGATTGAGACGATGTCATTATGGCCGCGGAGCGAGGGATGAAGTTGATCGCGACCGACATCGACCGCGTAGACGCGCTTAGCACCGCGTAGAACGAGTACCTCGGCAAAGCCGCCGGTCGATGCGCCCACGTCGAGGCAGATGCGGTCCGTGACATCCAAACGAAAATGATCGAGCGCAGCGGCGAGCTTTACGCCGCCGCGCGATACATAAGGGTGAGCGGATTGGGCCTCGATGACGGCAGCGAACGAGATTTCGTCCGATGCCTTGCGTACCGGAAGTCCGTCGGCAGTCACAAGCCCGGCCGCGATGGCCGCTTGCGCCCTGGCGCGGCTCTCGAACAGGCCGCGCGCGACCAAGACACGATCGGCGCGTTGACGGGAGGTCATGCTGTGCTCACCGCGATCCCAAGCGGGCCGTCATGATGCGGCCCTCGAAGGGGACACGGCGCCGAACCGGCGGTTCTTTTCGGAAGGCGCCGTGCTCGTACTTAGGGCGACCGGAATTCAGCGCCGGCTAAGACCGGACCAGTTTCACGACGTCGCCGTGGATGTTCTGTCCGAGCGCCTCGAATGCCTTGGCGACGATGCTCTTCGCATCAAGCCCGGCTTTGGCGTACATCGCGTTGGGGCTGTCCTGATCGATAAACACATCGGGCAGCACCATGGACCGGATCTTCAGCCCGCGGTCGAGGACGCCGTGCTCGGCCAGCGCCTGCATGACGAACGCGCCGAAGCCGCCGATCGAGCCTTCCTCCAGCGTGAGCAAAACCTCGTGCTCGCGCGCGAGTCGCAACAGCAAATCGACATCAAGCGGCTTCGCAAAGCGAGCGTCGGCGACCGTCGTCGACAGGCCGTGGGCGGCCAGTTCGTCTGCCGCCTTGAGGCACTCGCCGAGCCGCGCGCCATAGGAGAACAGCGCGATCTTGGTGCCTTCACGCATGATGCGGCCTTTGCCGATTTCGAGCGGCTTGCCTTCTTCGGGCATGGGCACGCCGCGGCCTTCGCCGCGCGGGTAGCGCAGCGCCGACGGCCGGTCGTCGATGGCGACCGCAGTCGACACCATGTGCAC
>JBAUGC010000795.1:0-1634 GCA_049679485.1 Xanthobacteraceae bacterium | reverse complement strand
TGCGAACCTCGTTGTCGCTATAGGTGCGTTCCAGTGAGGCGACCTCATTATGTACCAGCGCCTCAAGTTCGCTGGCGCGTGCCAGCGCGCGCTCGACGCCGTCGCCCATGGCCGCGACTTCGCGGCGGACAGCCTGGCCGACGGTCACGATGGAATCCTGCGCGACGCCCTCGGGCTCGGCGAGCCGCATGGCGACCTTCGCCATCGATTGGGCGATGAGCCGCAGTTCCTGGGCGCGCCAAGCCATATGTGCCACCCCGAAGAAGAAAATGACCGGCAACAGCGCGGCCGCGCCGAGACCGATCATGATGGCGGTTGGCGAATGACCGGGGCCTAGTGCGGCATCGAGATCAGACAGATAAGCCCACGACAGGGCGACGCACCCGATTATCCAGGCGACCGAGAAGATCGCGGCCATAAAATAGGATGTGCGGGCAGGGCGGTTCTGCAGCGCCAGCAAAACTTGGCCGATCGATTGCTGATCGTCATTAGCAGCTCGAAAGGTCCGCGGATCGCTATTGCGACTGCCGATTTGCTCCTCGGCGGCGAGTAACGGCCGCGGCAACGGAGGTGCATCACGCCAGTGATCGGCTACCTCGCCGGTCGGACTGGACATAGTTTCAGGCTGGATAACCGGCGCCTCGTCGTCGTCGCGAACCCTGAGCGCTTCCTGGATCGCCGATAGCGCCGCTTCCGTCGGGTCCACTATCTTTTTCGGGTTGTTGGCCATGTCGGTCGTCGCCTCGCGAATTACGCTGGACTGGCCGGCGCAAGCCCGCCGGAAAGCTGGCCTGAACCGCGCCACGAGCGCGTGGTCGTTCAAATTCCTGCCGGCATCAGGGCTCCCCCGCCCTCAGATCGTACCGCCGTAGGCTATCCTATCGGTCTGGCAGATCGAAGGAAACCGAGAGCGGTAACGTCCCTTTAATCATCGTTAACGGTTTAGTTACCATACGCGTGCCGTTCAATCTGTCCCCGCATGTTGGTCATTCTGTCGTCAACAATGCGGCCGGCTTGGGGCCGGAATCGGACCGACTTGGTGTCCCGCGCGCCCGGGCCAGTTTTCCGAAGATGACCTGCTCCGCAGCGAGCGAGACCATCGGATAAGGACTTTCGTTACTATCGCGGTGAAAGAACGCCCGGCGAGTCCTCCTACAGCGAGCGGATTTACTCGGTTTTGGCCGCCGCCGTGCATGATGTGGTCAAGTGACAAAAATGGTCACTGGGGAGAACGTCATGGCCGCGATGAATCTATTGATTGAGCACGGTCCGAAGCAAGCGGAGAGTGTCCTCGACGAGGAACACCTCGGACGAATGACCCTTGGTGACCGCAGCCTTGAACGCGAGGTTCTGGAGATTTTTGCGCGCCAGACGACGCTGAGTCTAAGCCGGCTCGCGGGGGCAGAGCCAGCGCGAGCCGCCGCGGTCGCCCATACGCTCAAAGGCTCGGCGCGTGGCGTCGGAGCCTGGCGCGTGGCGCAGGCGGCCGAACGGCTGGAACGAGTTGCGTCCGAAAAAGGCGATGACGAAGCGCTGCAGGGGGCGATTGCACAACTCGAAGCTGCCAGCGTCGAGGTGCGCGCAGCGATTGGGGCCCGCCTTTCTCGGCCTGCGATCGCCGCACCATAAAATCC
>JBAUGC010000794.1:0-2298 GCA_049679485.1 Xanthobacteraceae bacterium | reverse complement strand
CCTCTGATATCATCGTACGTATACGTACTAATATTCTAACGTCAGCCAATTCAGTTTGACGGAAAAACAAGACTAGCTGCCCGGGACGCTGAGGGAGGGTACCGATGAAATCTCGCTTTAAACGAATACTGACGACGCACACCGGTTCGTTGCACCGCCCGTCAGACCTTGAAGAGATATTTCGCAAAAAACTTGCTCTAGAGAGCTACGACGAGGTGGCTTTTGAGAGCCGCTTGCGCACCAGCGTCGCGGAAATTGTGCAAAAGCAGGCGGAAATCGGCGTCGACATCATCGATGACGGAGAGTTCAGCAAAACCGATTTCTTCAGTTACGCGAAATACCGTCTTGATGGCATCGAAACACGGCCGATGGTTAAATCGACCGCAAGCGACACGCGTGCTGCGAATGCATATCTCAATCCTGCGATAAAGTCAGTGATGTCATCGGCGGCTGTTCGTCGGCGGTTTGCGAAGTTCTATGCCGACACCGAGCCTTCTACCGGAGCCGTATCTCCCGGAAGCGTCATCCAACTTTATATGCCGATCGGAACGGCCGTCGAAAAACCCGCCGTCTACGCTGTAACGGGACCGCTCAAATACAAGGCCAAAGAGGTCCAACGCGATATCGAAAATTTGAAGGCAGCCACACAGGGCGTTGTCGTCGAGGACGTGTTCATGCCTGTGGTAGCGCCCGGCATGTTTGCGACCCGACATGTCAACGAATATTACGAGAGCGAGGAAGAGTATTACTTCGCGGTCGCCGATGCCTTGCACGATGAATATCAGCAAATCATCGATGCCGGCTTTCATGTCCAGATCGATGATGTCTCGCTCCCCGGCCGCTACCGGCTTCAGGTGCCATCCGATGGGCTACCGGCATTTCAGCGCTGGTGCGATCTCGCGGTGGAGACCATCAATCGCTCCTTGCGAGGAATTCCGGCAGAAAAGGTCCGGTATCACCTATGCTGGTCGTCTCAGAACGTGCCCCACACGGACGACGCGCCTCTGGAGCATCTCATACCAGCGCTTCTGAAAATGAATGTTCAGGGCTACCAAATAGAGGCTGCGAACGTGCGCCACGGGCATGATTGGAACGCCTGGTCGAATGTGAAGATTCCCGACGATAAGATCCTCATGCCAGGGGTGATCTGTCACGCGACAAACGTGATTGAGCACCCAGACTATGTCGCAGAACTCATAATGAAATACGCTAATATCGTCGGGCGCGAGCGCGTGGTCGCGGCCACCGATTGCGGCTTTCGTTGGCGGGTTCATCCTGACATCGCGTGGGCCAAGTTAGAAGCGCTCGTCGATGGAGCGCGGGTGGCGACCAAGAAACTGTGGCCGTCTTAATGGCTAACCTTTCGGCCGATGGATCTTCGGAGGTATCTTTCCAGGTCCGTGCTAAACATATTTTCAGTTGTTGCCTCGTTCCGAAAACCGCAAATCCTGTACCTCCAGAAATCGTGCGAAAACGTTCTGCAATGAACACGAAGAAAAGCGCTTCAGCCGAAATGGCTGAGGTCGAACAGTTCGCCAAAATCTTCGATCTAGAGCTGAAACCTGGGTTCCTGTTTCGGCGGCTCCATAACAGGGCGACTTCGCTCTTTCATAATTTTACCGGACAGCAGGATCTGACCCCGCGGCAGTTCGGTGCGTTACTGGCGCTGTTTCAAAACGGCCCCTTGACCCAAACAGTTTTGGCGAAGCGCCTATTCCTTGACCGCAGCACTTTGGGCGAAATGCTGCAGCGGATGGTCCAGCGGGGATTGGGTCACCGCCGCGTTCCCGACGATGATCGGCGAACCGCGGAGGTATCGATTGCGCCCGCGGGCAAACAAGCGATGCTGGCAATCGTTCGACACGCCGACGATGCGATGACGAAGCTGATTGAACCGCTGCCAGAGGAATATCGCCCTCTTTTTCTGAAATGTCTGTTGATACTTGCCAATGCTGAGCCACCTGTCTCTGATGCGGGACTGAAGGAGCGTGGCGCGGTTTAATTCCAGAGCTTAAGCCCAATAACCGAACAGGGGTGTGATGCATCTGTGCCGTTTCAATAATGACCGCCTCGGTCTGGTCGAAGGATCGGTCGTATTCGATGTCAGCGAGGCATTGCGCGTTTTGTCTACGCCCACATGGCCTTATCCCCCCGGCGATCCATTGATCCTCCATCTCGATGAAGTGCGCGCGGCGGCGCTTCAGGCCAAGGCCTCCGCGCCGCGGAAACCTCTCGACCAGGTCACACTGCACAGCCCGATCACCTGTCCGACCAAGATCATGGCCGCGCCGGCGAATT
>JBAUGC010000793.1:0-15727 GCA_049679485.1 Xanthobacteraceae bacterium | reverse complement strand
CTCGAAGAAGTCGCAGAAGCCCATCGGGCGCTCGAATCGCGCGCAACCACGGGCAAACTCCTGGTGATTCCATGACTGGCTCCCGGCCTGTTCTGCCGCTGATCGAAACGTCCGACGATCCACTCGTAAAGGAGGAATTCGCAAGGCTCGCCGCGGGCCGCGGCATTCTCAACCTGCATCGGATGATGGCGCACGCCCCGGTGCTGATGCAGGCGTCAGGCAACATGGCGATGGCGCTCCGCAACAAAACGAAGCTCGCGCGCTCGACCGCCGAACTGGCAATTCTGCGCGCGGCGCAGGTGGTTGACTGCGACTACGTCTGGGGGCGGCACGTGTCGCTGGCGCGCGCGGCTGGCGTGACCGATCAGCAGCTCGAACAGATCGCAGGTTGGCGGGACAGCGCCGCATTTACGCCCGCCGAAAGGGTCGCACTCGGCTTTGCTGAGAAGGTCGCCGGCGGCACGCGCGTCGATGACGAAACTTTTACCGCAATACGACGCGAATTCTCGCAGCAGGAAATTGTCGAATTGACAATGCTGATCACGTTCTATGTATCGACCGCGACGTTCATCAACACGCTCGCGGTTCCCGACGAGCCGGGGTAGCCGCGGCCTTCCGGCAAGGAGACGTTTCATGCGCCTGCCTTTGATCGATCCCGCCAAGCTCACCCCCGAACAGCGCCCGGTCTACGACGACATGCGCGCCGGCATCGAAAAGAACTTCCCGGGCTTCAAGAGCATCGCCGAAAACGGCACGCTGCTGGGGCCATGGAATCCGTGGCTCCATGAGCCGAAATTCGGCAAGCCGATCTGGGACCTTACGTTAGCGCTTTCGGTGTCGCCTTCGCTGCCGCGCACCGCCCGCGAGGTGGCGATTCTGGTCACTGGAACGGCATTCCACTCGGCTTATGAGCTTTACGCCCACGTGATCGCCGCCGAGCGGCGCGGCCTGTCCGATGACAAACTGGCCACCATCCTCGCGGGCCAACGCCCCGGTGACCTGACGCGTGACGAAGCGATCGCTTACGACGTCGCGGCCTCCCTCCTCCATCACGGCACATTGCCCGAGCTGATCTATCGGCAAGCGGTACAGGCATTTGGGCAACACGGAGCGGCCGAGCTGATCTATCTGGTCGGCCTTTATTGCCTCGTCTCGGTGACGCTCAATGGCTTCAACGTGCCGGTCCCGGAGTCCGAAGCCGATTAGGCCGATTTACGCCGGTTGCGGCGACGGCCCGATCTGATCGCGTGGCAGCGCTTCAGCCTGCAGCACGCTGGCGATGGCTTCGACATCGTCGAGCATCAGCACCGGCAACTGCGCTTGCGGTAATGGCGCGTCCGTCGCGATGGCGACAATACAGTCGTCCTCGGGATAGATGAGCGGCTTGCCGACGTTGGCGCGGTAGATTTCCAGTTTTGGATGGGCATGGCGCTTGAAGCCTTCGATGATTACCAAATCAACCGGGCTCAATTTCGCCAGGATATCCGCCAGCGGCGGCTCCGGCTCACCGTTCAGCTCGTGAATAAGCGCCCAGCGCCGGCTCGATACTACTGCTACTTCGCTGGCGCCAGCTTCGCGGTGCAGCCAGGAATCCTTGCCCGGCCGATCAAGATCGAATTCGTGGTGCGCGTGCTTGACGGTGGCGACCTTCAGGCCGCGTGCCTTCAATACCGGAATGACTTTCGTGATCAGCGTGGTTTTGCCCGCCCCGCTCCATCCTGCAAGTCCAATAACGCGCATTGGCATGAAATAAGGTTTTAGGTCCCGCTTCTCTGGTGGCTTTATGATAAGGATCGCACCCGGCATTTGCGACCCTCATCATGGCGGAAAAAACTCTCGATTTGCGTGGTCTTAAGTGTCCGCTGCCGGCGCTGCGAACCCGCAAAGCGCTTGCCGGAAGCGAGCCGGGCGACATCCTGACCGTGGCCTGCACCGACCCCCTCGCCAGCATTGATATTCCGACGCTGCTGCGGGAAACCGGCGATGCGCTGGAAGAGGCCCGCAATGAAACGCGCGGCGTCACCTTCCGCATTCGCAAACGTTGAAATGCGCCGGCCTTATTCGGCGGCCACACGGTGCGCCGCGACGCCCCGCGCTTTCACCACAACCTTGATTGCATTGTCGACCCGATCCCTGGCGTAGCGAATCGCCGTCGGCAGGTCGTCGAGCGCAAAAGTATGGGTGTGGATTTTGGTGGCGTCGAAGCGCTTTTGCGACATGAAGGCTTCGGCGCGGTGCGTAGCGCTCCGGCCTTCGCCGCGGATGCCATAAAGATAAATGTTGTTGCGCACGATATGCGCGACATCGACCGGCGTCTCCTGATGCGGAAATGCCGCGAGGCAGACTTTGCCGCCGCGATTGACCATGCGGATGGCGTCGTTCACGGCATTTGGCGCGCCCGAGCACTCGATGACGTAGTCGACGCCCTTGCCGCCGTTGAGGCGGCGCACTGCCGCGACCGCATCCTCATTGCGGGCATTGATGACATGGTCCGCGCCAAGCTCGCGCCCGATCTGCAGGCGGTTGTCGCGCGTGCCGGTGAGGATCACAGGTGAGGCGCCGAGCGCCTTTGCAACCGCAACGCCAAGCAGTCCGATCGGACCGGGCCCGGTGACAACGACGCTCTCGCCGGCGACGAGGCCGCCGAGCTCGGTGAGCCCGTACATCGCGGTACCCGCAGTCACCACCAGTGTCGCCTCTGCGTCCGACATCGCGTTCGGAACGGCGACCAGCGTGTTGATGTTGTTGACCTGATACTCGCAAAAGCCGCCGTCGGTGGTGAAACCGTTGGCGCGGTGGCCCTTGTCCACTTCTCCGTAATTGAGCCCGTAGTTGAGGCACGCGGTGTACATCCCTTCGCGGCAGCGCTTGCATTGGCCGCAGCCGGCATGGATTTCGACAGTAACGCGCTGGCCGATGCTATATTCGTCGACGCCGGGACCGAGCGCGAAGACGGTCCCCATATATTCATGGCCGGGCGTGAAATTCTTGTTGAACGGCATGCCGCCCTGGATCAGTGCCGGCGAACCGTAGTCGATGATTTCAAGGTCGGTGGCGCAGATCGCCACCGCATCGATGCGCACCAGAACTTCCGCGCGCCGCGGCATCGGAACCGGCTTTTCCACGAGCTTGATTTCGCCAGGATTGCCAAGGACCCAGGCTTTCATGGTCGCCGGGAGGGGAAAATCCGGACTCGTTTTCACGCCTGCTGCAGCGCTCATCGGAGAAATCCTTTCCCGCGCCAAACACTAGCACAGATCGCGGGGTCTTGCTTCTGCAACTCCTTCACACCGGCACCGTCGTGGCATCATAGATGAACAGCCAGTCGTAGCGATCCCTGACGCGGTCCGCCTGCCATTCGCGCGCAATGTGGGCTTGCGCTCCCGCAGCGTCGGCCAAGGCGGGACTGTGGAGACGCGGAATCATATCCGCCGAAGCATTGACCACCTTGTTGGCGCGAGGTACCCGCGCCGCCTCGTAGTGCGCAAACGCCGCGGTGTGATCCTGCGGATATTTTTCCAGGCAGCGCGCAAGAACCAGAGCGTCTTCCAGCGCCATCACGGCGCCTTGGGCCAGAAACGGCACCATCGGGTGGCAGGCGTCGCCAAGAAGCGTGCAGCGTCCCTTGCTCCACGTTTCCATCGTCGGTCGCAAGGCCAGCGCCCACTTGTACGGCACCTCAACACTGCGGATGATCGCATGGATGTCCGAATGCCAGCCGGCAAAGTCGTCGGCGAATTCTTCGGTCGTGCCGCGCACGTTCCAGCCTTCGACCGTCCAATCGCTGCGCTCGACGATGCCGACGAAATTCAGAAGCGTCCCCGAGCGCAACGGATAATGCACCGCGTGACCGCCGGGCCCGGCCCATTGCGTGCCGACCGTGCGCGAGACTGTGGGCGGAAGCTTTTCCATCGGCACCACGCCGCGCCAGACCGTGATGCCGCAGAATTGCGGCTTCGGCGTGCCGAAGAGAATGCCCCGCAAGACTGAGTGCACACCATCGGCGCCGATAACGAGCTTCGCCGTTACCGGCGGCTTGCCCTCGAATTGAAGCTCCACGTGGTCGGCAGTCTCCGTCAGCCCGATGCACTTGTGGGCGAGGTGAATGGCGTCGGGTTTTTCGTGCAGCAGCGCCCGCGCTATGGTGTTGTGCAGATCGGAGCGATGCAGCGTGAGGTAGGGCGAACCGTAGCGCTCGACCGATTCCATGCCGAGGTCGAACATCTTCCAAGTCTGCCCGGTATCCCACAGCCTGACGGCTTTGCCGGCCGGCTCGACCTGCACCTTCTCCAATGCCGCCGCGAGCCCCAGCGTGTGGAGCACACGAGAACCGTTGGCGCTGATCTGCACGCCGGCGCCGAGTTCGCGCAGTTCCGGCGCCTGCTCGTAAACATCGACGTCGATGCCGCGGCGTATCAGTGCGAGCGCGGCGGCCAAGCCGCCAATGCCGCCGCCGACAATGGCGATATTGTCAGGCATTCACGTGTTCACTTTTCCGGTTACGCTGGTTCCCCCGCGGCGGTGCGGTTGAGATCGACAAAAATGTCGTCATCCTTTGGCACGACCTGGTAGGTGCGAAGGGGAATTTCACAAGGCTCCTGCACGGCCTTGCCGGTGGGCACGTGGAATGAACCGAAGTGCATGCAGCATTCGATGATGTCGCCCTCGAGCATGCCGTCGGCAAGGCTCGCCGCCGCGTGGGTGCATTCGTCATCGGTGACATAGTAAGTACCGTCGATGTTATACACCGCCAGCGTAATGGACCCGACCGCGAACGCCTTAACGGATCCCGGTTCCACATCGGCCTTTGCGCAGACCCGCACGACGTTGTCAGCATTTTCCGCCATCAGAGATACCTCCCTCGCAATTTGCGCTTACAATAAACGCTACAGGAACGGAAGCCATGCAGGTTCTCGTGGTTGGCGCTGGGGTAGTCGGGCTCGCTGTCGCTCGGGCGGCGGCGCGGCGCGGCCACGAGGTGGTGGTCGCCGAGACGACGAGCGGCATCGGCAATGGCATCTCCTCGCGCAACAGCGAGGTCATCCACGCCGGCATCTACTATCCGACCGGCTCGCTGCGGGCCCGCCACTCCACCCGCGGCCGGCGCATGCTCTACCAATTCTGCGCCTCTCATGGTGTGGCTCATAATAAGTGCGGAAAGCTCATTGTGGCGACCAATGCGGACGAGCTTGCCAGGGTTGAGGCGCTCAAGGTGCAGGGCGAGACCAATGGCGTCGAAGGGCTCGAACTGATCGGCGGCAATGCCGCGCGCGCGCTTGAGACGGAGCTGTTCTGCATCGGCGCGCTGGCGTCACCGGAATCCGGCGTGCTCGACAGCCATGGCTACATGTTGGCGCTGTGGGGCGAGCTGCAGGATCGCGGCGGCGCGATCGCGTTCGAGACGCCTGTCGAACGCATGTCTTTCGTCGCGCCGCAGTGGCAGGTGCAATTCGGCGGCCGCGACCCGGGCAGGGTGAGCTTCGACGCGGTGGTCAATTCCGCCGGCCTTGGCGCGCAGGCGCTGGCGCGCCGCATCGACGAGTACCCCGCCGACACGGTGCCGCCGCTCGTTCTCGCCAAGGGCAACTATTTCGGCTTTGCCGGAAAGCCGGTGTTTTCGCGGCTGATCTATCCGACGCCGGTCGATGGCGGGCTCGGCGTGCATGTGACGCTCGACCTCGCCGGCCGCATGCGCTTCGGCCCAGACGTCGAATGGATCGATCACGAGACCTACACCGTCGACCCGCGCCGCGCTGACTCCTTTTACGACCGCATTCGCGCCTATTGGCCGGGCGTCCCGACGGGATCGCTCGTTCCCGACTATTGCGGCATTCGGCCCAAACTTACTGGACCGGGCGAAAAGGCAGCCGACTTCATGATTGCAGGCGAGGAGGCTCACGGCCTGCCACGGCTGGTGAACCTTTTCGGCATTGAGTCTCCGGGGCTCACCTCGTCGCTGTCGCTGGCGGAGGACGTCGTCGACCGGCTCGCTGGCTAAAGCCTCGCGCGAACTAAAAGTAACGCAGCCACACATAGAGCTGGCAGATGCCGATCGACAAGATTGTCATCGGCACAGCGTAGACGAGGTATTGCACAAAGCCGAAGCGGATGCCGTTGCGCTCGGCGATGCCGGCGACGGTCAGGTTTGCCGAAGCGCCGATCAGCGTGCCGTTGCCGCCGAGACAGGCGCCGAGCGACAGGCACCACCACAGCGGCCCGATCGCGCCCGGGCCGCCATAAGCAGCCGCCATGCCTTTGATCAGCGGAATCATGGTGGCGACGAAAGGAATGTTGTCGAGCACGGCCGACAGCAGCGCCGAAACCCACAGGATCAGCGCGCCAGCACCCGCGATGTGGCCGCTGGTCAACGCGACGAGCTTGTCGGCGGCAATCCGTAATATTCCGGAGACCTCGACCGCGTGAACAACGACGAACAGGCCGATGAAAAAGAAGATCGTGGTCCACTCGATCTCGGCGAGCGTGTTGCGCACATTGTCCGCCTGCGTGGCGCCGCGATGCTTCCAATTGTCCAGCAGCATGAGTACGGCAGCACCAGCGAGGGCGATCGTCGCCGGCTCCAGCCGCAGCGGCCGCGCCAGCACAAATGCGACAAGCACGACGACAATGACCACCGCCGAACGGCGCAGCAGCACCCAATCGGTGATCAGGCCCGGCGCATTCATGCCCATGACCAGCACGCGGCTTTCCGGACTTGCATGGAGCGAACGGCCCCAGATGAGGTGCACGAGCGCCGCCTGCACGGCGAATACCACGGCGATCACCGGCGCGACATTGGCGATGAAGTCGTTGAAGTCGAGACCGGCCTGCGTGCCAATCAGAATGTTCGGCGGATCGCCGATCAGCGTCGCTGTGCCGCCAATATTCGAGGCGAACACTTCGGCGAACAGAAACGGAAAGGGCGCAACTTCCAGCTCTTCGGCGATCACCAGCGTCACCGGCACGATCAGCAGCACAGTGCTGACATTGTTCAGTACCGTGGAAAGGAGCGCGGTGGCGATCTGCAACATGAGCAGAATGCCAGCCGGATGCGCTTTCACCCGCTGTGCTGACCACACAGCGAGATATTGAAATAATCCGGACCGCCGCGAGATCGCGACCAGGATCATCATGCCAGTAAGAAGGCCGATCGTATCCCAATCAATACCCTTGATCGCCTCACCCTGATCGAGCGCACCGACGAGGATGACGATGACGGCGCCGATCAGCGCCACCACCGCGCGATTGTGACGGCCCGCGATGATGAACGCGTAAGTGACGGCGAGCACCGTCATCGAGACCCACATCGGATCGAGGCCGAACGGAAGGTGCGGGACGAAAGAACCGGTCATGGCGGGGCAAGTTACGGGATCACGATCGGTCCGCGAAGCAAAACCGGCGCAGCGGTGTTTTCATTCCGTCATCCTGCGGCGGCGGCCGTGCGGCCCTTCCAGGATACGGCCCTGATTTCGCTGCGCTGGATCCCGAATACTAGCTTATGATGTCCGAAATAGCTTCCGCCGGAGAAACGCTCATGGTTCAGCTTGTGGACGGCGACATCAAGACCCGGGAGGTGCTCGGCTGGAAAGGCGTGCACCTGCTCCACTTCATGGGCTCGTCGTGTTCGCAAAAACTCCGCATCTTCCTCAATTTCAAAGGCATTCCGTGGCACTCGCATCCCGTCGATCTGCCCGCTAACGAGAACTTCCAGCCTTGGTTTCTCGGCATCAATCCGCGCGGGCTGGTGCCGGTGCTGGTGCATGACGGCGCCGTGCACATCGAGAGCAACGATATCATCCAATACCTGGAAGGGAGATTTCCCGCGCCGCCACTCATCCCGGCCGGCCACGAGAGCGAGGTCGCGGCG
The DNA here is from genome assembly GCA_049679485.1 of Xanthobacteraceae bacterium. Taxonomy (GTDB): domain Bacteria; phylum Pseudomonadota; class Alphaproteobacteria; order Rhizobiales; family Xanthobacteraceae; genus BOG-931. Next base: position 7,863 of record JBAUGC010000793.1, on the reverse strand, counting down.
TTGCTCAAGCACGAAGACGACCTGCATCTCGACCTGCGTACGCTGAGCTTTCGATTTGTATTCGCGCCGCCGGGGCCGCCCAAACCCGCGGCCGCGCTCGAAAGCTACAGCGCCAACGGCGCGACCACGGTGCGGGGGCGCCTGACCATGAGAAGCAGGTTCAGATCGAATTTTGGCAGCGCGCCGCCAGGGAAGGTTTCCCCGACGAGCACGTACGTGCGTCGGCGTTAAAGTTCCTTGCCGCGTTCGACGCGCTCGACAGGAAATTGACAACGCAACCTTATCTGATGGGCCAAGATTTAAGCGTGCTCGACATCGCCTGGCTGATCTACGAGCACCGGCTCTCGCTCGCCGGGTATCCGTTCGCGCGGCTGCATCCGCACGTGCATGCCTGGGCTGAAAAACTCCGCGCCATGCCGGATTTTGCCAAGGAGGTCACGCAGCTTCGCCACTCGGCGGAACAGCTCGACGCCATCCGCCGCGCGCAGGCCGGCAAGACGCTGGAAGCCGTTGCGGGGTTCTAGCGGTGACGGGAAACGAAGACCCAGCCCACTCGCCAGGTCTGCGTTGGCACCACGCGGATCGCCGCTCCGCAGGCCAAGCCGACGCGCTCGGCTGCTGCCAATCACGCGGCTTTCAATAGTGCCTGAACTTTCGGCCACGGGTCGGGAGCGAGATTCCGAAACGGCGCCCAGTCGCTTTCTTGCATGCGATCGAAGATCGCGGATTTCACCGAAGGCCGTTCGCGCACGCGAGCCCACCAATCGGTTATCGCAGAATGTTGCTGCCACATTGCGCCGAGTTTGAGCAGTTCAAGACGCAGGACGTAGGGGATCACGGCGCAGTCGGCGTTGGTGAAGGTATCACCGGCGAGGTAGGGCCCGCGCTCAAGGTCATCGGCCATCCACGAAATCATTTTCTGGTGCTGCCCGAGCGCCTCGATCACGAACTCGGAATCAAGGCCGTGTTCGATCACGCTGCGCTTGTACTCCGCCCGCCGCTTGAGCGGCGCCTTGTTGATCTCGTTCAGCCATTGCTCTCGCGGCACCTTGAGGAACCGCGGCCTAAACGCCGTGGCAAAAGTCATGATCGTGCAGGAATTGTGCACGTATTCGTCGATCAGCTTGTTGTAGAGGCGGACCCGGTGGCGAGCGACCGGTGATTTCGGCATCAGCGGCGGTCCGGGTAGCGCCTCATCGAGATAGTAGAGGATCAATGAGGACTCAACGATCACGTTGCCATCGTGAACCAACGTTGGCACCACACCATTCGGATTAAGCTTCAAATAGGCAGGATCATTCTGATCGCCCTGCAACTTAAGCAGATGCTCCTTGGCCTCTTGGCCCTTTTCCTTCAGCGCGATGCGTACCTTCTGGGCGCAGACCGAGTTGATATTGTGATAAAGTTCCAGCATGGGTTTCTCCTGATTTGCCTAATGCGCGGCGTGCCGATTGTCAGACGCGCAGATTTGCGCCTCCGACAAGTTGCGTGGATGGAGTGGAACGTAACGATCGCGTTCGCAACAAGCCATGGTGATTTTCGCAGTACTCAGCTCACCACACCGCGACGTTACCGTCGCCCGAAAACGATCAGCAAAAGTCCGATCACCGCCAGTCCGCCGCCGTAATAGATCCATTTGGCGTTGTTGATCATGAAGCTCGAGGCTGGATACGGAAAATATCCGGAGCCCTGTCCCATGAACACAACGCCCATGATCAAGAGAATAATTCCGATGATCGTCAGCAACGTCTGCATGTTCAGTGCGCGGCGTCCCAATTGTCCGCCGCGTGCGCCTCGACCTGCAATGGCACTGAAAGGGATACCGCCGGCAGCGGCGCATCTTCCATCACGTTCTTGACCACCGGCAAAGTCCTTTCCACTTCCGCATCCGGCACTTCGAAGACCAATTCGTCGTGCACCTGCAACAGCATCTCGGCGGTGAGTTTGTGCTTCGCCAGCGCGTCCTCCATGCGGATCATGGCGCGGCGGATGATGTCGGCGGCACTGCCTTGCAGCCGGGCGTTGACCGCAGCGCGCTCATTGAAGGAGCGGACCGAGGCGTTGGACGCACGTATTTCCGGGTAGTGGCATTTGCGGCCGAACAGCGTCAGCACATAGCCGTTCTGCTTGGCGTAGGTTTTGGATTCCTCGATGTAGTCGCGGATGCCGGGAAAGCGCTCGAAATATTTTTTGATGTAGGCCCCGGCTTCCTCGCGGCCAATGCCGAGCTGATTGGCGAGCCCAAACGCAGAGATGCCATAGACGATGCCGAAATTGATCGCCTTGGCGCGACGGCGGATTTCAGGCGGCATGCCTTTGATGGGCACGCCGAACATTTCGCTCGCGGTCATGGCATGGATGTCGAGGCCTTCGCGGAACGCCTTTTGCAGCGGCTCGATACCGGCAATCTCGGCGAGGAGCCGCAATTCGATTTGCGAATAGTCCGCCGAAACGAGTTTGGTCCCGGGCGCGGCAATGAAGGCGCGGCGGATCTTGCGGCCGTCTTCGGTGCGCACCGGGATATTCTGCAGGTTCGGATCGGACGACGACAGCCGTCCGGTGGTGGTCGACGCCAGCGCATAGTTGGTATGGACGCGATGCGTCCGCGGATTGACGAAGCCGGGGAGCGCGTCGGTATAAGTCGATTTCAGTTTCGACACCTGCCGCCAGTCAAGAATCATTTGCGGCAGCTTGTGACCCTGCTCGGCAAGCTCTTCGAGCGCCCGCGCGCCGGTCGCCCACTGGCCGGTTTTGGTCTTGGTGCCGCCCGGCAGGCCGTGCTTTCCAAATAAAATATCACCGAGCTGTTTGGGGCTGCCCGGATTGACGGTTTCGCCTGCTTCACGATTGATTTCGTCCTCGAGACCAGCGGCTTCCTGGGCAAACTCGCCGGAGAGCCGCGACAGCACATCACGATCGATCGAGATACCGCACCGCTCCATGCCCGCCAGCACGGCAAGCAACGGCCGTTCCAGCGTCTCATAGACCGTCAGCACCCGTTCGGCGGCAAGCCGCGGCTTGAGCACCCGGTGCAGCCGCAGCACGATGTCAGCCCTTTCGGCAGCGTACTCGCTGGCCCGGTCGATGCCGACCGCATCGAAAGTAATCTTTGTCTTGCCGGCCTTGATCAGCTCGTTGATGTCGAGCGCCGCGTGATTGAAGGTCCGCTCCGCCACCGAATCGAGCGCATGGCTGGCGCGGCCGGCGTCCAGCGCATAGGACATGAGCATGGTGTCGTCGTAGGCCGCGATCTCGATGCCGCGCAGGGCAAAAATCTGCCAGGCGAATTTAAGGTCATAGCCGACCTTGAGCACACCGTGATCTTCGAGCAGCGGCTTGAGCGCTTCGAGCGCGGCGTTCTCGGCAATCTGATCGGGCGCCACATCGCCGCGGAACAGGCCGGCGCCCTCGCCGCCCTGCCGGTGCCCAAGCGGCACATAGCAGGCTTCGTTCGGCGCCACCGCGAGGGAGAGGCCGCACAGCTCCGCCTGCATCGGATCGAAACTCGTAGCCGCAGCGTCAAGCGCGACCAAGCCGTTCTCGCGCGCGCGCTCGATCCAGGCGACGAGCAGCTCCACGCTCCGCACCGTTTCGTATTTCGTGCGATCGAACTTGGCTGTGCGCGCGGCCTCCATGCGTCCGGCGGCGAGAGATTGCGGCATGCCCGAAAAATTCGCCGGCCCTTCACCGCTTCGCTTGTGGGCAAGGTCGCCGGCCTGCGCCGGCCGGCCAAGGGGAAGTTGCGGCGCGGCGCTAGTCCCCTGCCCGCTTGCGGTCGTTTGGCTTGCGACGTCGGTAACGAGCGGCGGCGAAAGAGATGCTACATGGCCGGCAAACCGCGCTTCGGGGTCGATCTCGCCGGCGTCGGCGCCCGAATATTCCGCAACGCGGCGCATCAGGGAGTTGAACTCCATCGCCTTCAGAAAAGCGATCAGGCGCTTGTAATCCGGCTCGTGCACGGCGAGGTCGCCGATCGGGACGTTGAGCTTGACCTGATCGTCCAGCGTGACCAGCTTTTTCGACAGCCGCGCCTTTTCAGCGTGGTCGATCAGCGATTGCCGGCGCTTTTCCTGTTTGATCTCAGGAGCGCGCTTGAGCAGCGTTTCGAGATCGCCGTATTCGCCGATGAGCTGGGCCGCGGTCTTGACGCCGATGCCGGGCACACCCGGCACGTTGTCGGTCGAATCGCCGATCAGCGCCTGTACCTCAATGACTTTTTCCGGCGGCACGCCGAACTTTTCCATCACCTCGGCGCGGCCGATCTTCTTGTCCTTCATCGTATCGAACATGGCGACGCTATCGCTGACGAGCTGCATCAGATCTTTGTCCGATGACACGATGGTCGAGGTAGCGCCGGCTTCGATCGCCTGCCGCACATACGTCGCGATCAGGTCGTCGGCTTCGAAGCCGTCCTGCTCAAGGCACGGTATGTCGAAAGCGTGCACCGCCTCGCGGATGAATTTGAACTGCGGCTTCAGATCGTCCGGCGGATCCGGCCGGTGCGCCTTGTAGTCCGGATACATCTCGGTTCGGAAGGTCTTTTCCGACTTGTCGAACACCACAGCGAGGTGGGTCGGCTTGCCGTCGTCCTTCATGTCGCGCAGGAGCTTCCACAGCATGTTGCAAAAGCCGAACACCGCGTTGAGCTGCAACCCGTCGGATTTACGGTTGATCGGCGGCAGCGCGTGATAAGCCCGGAAGATGTAGCCGGAGCCGTCGACCAGAAAGACGTGATCGCCCTTCTTCACCGGCCTGGCGGCAGGCGAAGCGGCTTTCGGCGCGGCGGCGCCGTGCGACTTTTGTGCGGCGGGCATGATGACAGGTAATATATGGGATCGGTGTCATTCCGGAAGCCGCGAACGAGCTAACCGGAGGCCCAGTCCACAACGTCGCCGGGAGAAGCTCATGCGCCGGTTCCTGTTCGCATCCCTGATGATTATGGCCGCCCTGCCCGCGGTCGCCGCCGAAAGGTGGGAAACCCTGCCCTCGACGCCGGCACCGCTCGCTACCGCTCGAAGCGGCCAGAAGCACGCCAACGGCATCGACATCCATTACGCGATCTATGGCCACGGCTCGCCGGTGATCTTCCTCCATGGCGGGCTCGCCGATACCGACTATTGGGGCAAGCAAGTGCCCGCCGTCGCGGCGCATCATACCGTCATCCTAATGGACAACCGCGGCCATGGCCGCAGTAGCCGCGACACGCGACCCTACGGCTACGACTTGATGGCGGACGATGTCGTGGCGCTGATGGACGAATTGAAAATCCGCGAGGCCGATATCGTCGGCTGGAGCGATGGCGGCATTATCGGCCTCGATCTTGCCATGCGCCACAAAGACCGGGTCGGCAAAGTCTTCGCCTTCGCCGCCAATACCGTGACCTCGGGCGTAATCGAGGGCGTGGAGAAGAACCCGACCTTTGCCCGCTACATCGAGCGCGCCGGACACGAATACGCGGCGCATTCGGCGACGCCCAAGGACTACGACGCTTTCGTCGATCAGATCAGCAAGATGTGGGCGCAGCAGCCAAACTGGAGCGGGGCGCAGCTAAAGACCATCGACACACCGGTCCTGGTCGTCGACGGTGACCACGACGAGGCGATCAAGCGAGAGCACACCGAATACATCGCCGCGACGGTCCCCCACGCCGGCCTTTTGATCCTGCCGAACGTGAGTCACTTCGCATTTCTGCAAGACCCCAAACAATTCAACTTCGCCATCCTGCATTTTTTAGGTGACGAGTAAGCCTCCTCGCCAAATATAAGGGAAATGGAGTTTTCGCCGCTTCCGATTGATGCAGCGCTGCCGGGACTGACCGCCGCGCTGCGCTTACACAATACCGCCGTTCTGGTCGCGCCACCCGGCGCCGGCAAGACGACGCGGGTGCCGCTCATTCTCGCTGACGAACCATGGGCGCAAGGCCGCCGCGTCCTGGTGCTGGAACCGCGCCGCCTTGCCGCCCGCGCCGCCGCCGAGCGGATGGCAAAAACGCTTGGCGAACGCGTCGGCGATACGGTCGGCTTGCGGGTGCGCTTCGGTTCCAAAATATCGCGCAAAACGCGCATCGAAATTATCACCGAGGGCGTTTTCACCCGACTCGTGCTCGACGACCCAATGCTCGACGGGATCGCCGCCATGCTGTTTGACGAGTTCCACGAGCGATCGCTTGACGCCGATCTCGGGCTCGCGCTCGCCCGCGACGTGCAACAGGGACTTCGCGAGGATCTGCGGCTCGTTGTGATGTCGGCAACGATGGACGGCGCGCGGGTGGCGAAGCTCTTCGGCGACGCGCCGGTAATCGCCTCTGAAGGTCGCGCGTTTCCGGTGGAGACCCGCTACGTGCCGCGCGACGCGCGGCCGATTGAGCCGCAAATGGCCGACGCTATCGTGCGGGCCATGCGCGCCGATCCGGGTTCGGTGCTGGCGTTCCTTCCGGGAGCCGCCGAAATCCGCCGCACGCAGGCGCAACTTGAGGGCCGTCTTGATGCTGCGACGGAGGTCGTCGCGCTCTATGGCGCGCTCGCCGGCGACGAGCAGGACCGCGCCATCGCCCCCGCCCCGACCGGCCGGCAAAAAATCGTGCTCGCCACTTCGATTGCCGAGACTTCGATCACCATTGAGGGCGTGCGCATCGTTATCGACTCAGGACTTGCCCGCGTGCCGCGCTATGAGCCTGACGTCGCCGTGACACGGCTCGAAACCGTGCGGGTATCGCGCGCCGCGGCCGATCAGCGGCGCGGCCGCGCCGGACGTACCGAGCCGGGCATCTGCTATCGGCTTTGGGACGAGCCGCAGACCGCCTCGCTCGAAGCTTTTTCACGGCCGGAAATTCTGTCGGCCGATCTTTCGACCTTCGCTCTCGATCTGGCCGCCTGGGGCTCCGGTCCCGAGCAACTCGCGTTCCTCGATCCGCCGCCGCGGCCGGCACTGGCCGAAGCCGCCGCGCTCCTCACCGAGCTCCATGCCATCGACGGCGACGGACGCCTCACCGAAGGGGGACAAAAGCTGCGACGCCTGCCCTTGCCACCGCGGCTCGCGCGAATGGTCGTCGACGCCGGGGCCTCTGGCGAAGCGCTACGCGGCGCCGAGATCGCCGTCCTGATCGGCGAGCGCGGCCTTGCCGGCAACGACGTGGACCTGACCCATCGCCTCGATGCGCTTCGCCGTGACCGCTCATCGCGGGCACGCGAAGCCCGCGCCATGGCGGGACGCTGGGCGGAGCTGGCGAGCGCTAACCCCCCCTCCTCACCATTGGACGAAGGCGACGCGAGTACCGGTGCACTCCTGGCCCTCGCCTATCCCGAGCGGATCGCCAAAAACCGTGGCGGCACGGCCGGCGCATTTCTTCTGGTCAATGGCCGCGGCGCGCAGATTGACCCTGCCTCTTCACTCGCCCGCGAGCCTTATCTCGCCGTGGCCGAGCTGACCGGCAGCGCAACCGCGGGCCGCATCTTGCTGGCGGCGCCGATCACGCTCCCCGAAATCGAAGTGCTCTTTGCCGACGGTATCGTCGCCAGCGAAGATGTCACCTTCGATCCGGCAAGTGCCGGCTGGCGCATGCGCCGGCTGAAGCGCTTCGGCGCGATCACGCTGAGCGAACAGCGGCTGCCTTCAGTCGCAAACGACGCCGCAGCAAATGCCCTTGCCAAAGGCGTTGCGCGCCTTGGTGTAGAGCGGCTGCCGTGGACAAATGCGCTGCGGCAATGGCGTGACCGGGTGCTGTTTCTGCGCCGCGCAGAAGGCGGCGATTGGCCCGACCTGTCCGACACCGTACTTGCCGCCGATGTCGACTGGCTGGCAGCGATCTTTGCGGGAAAGACATCGCTCGCCGAGCTTTCTTCTGACGAATTCGCCGCTGCATTG
>JBAUGC010000792.1:0-2615 GCA_049679485.1 Xanthobacteraceae bacterium | reverse complement strand
CTGCCGCCGCGCGAGAACGGCGGCAATTTCGACGTCAAGCAGCTCACCAAAGGTTCGAAGCTGCTGCTGCCCGTCTTCACCAAGGGTGCGCTATTTTCGACGGGCGACGGGCATTTCGCGCAGGGCGACGGCGAAGTCTGCGTCACCGCCGTCGAGATGGGCGCTACCGTCGCGGTGCGTTTCAAGATTCACAAGGATCTGGCGAAGAAGCGCACCTTCGCCGGTCCGGTGTTCTCGCACAAAGGATTCTTTGCCGATCCCAAGATCGCCGTGCCGGAGAATTTCCTCGGCGTCATGGGCATGCCGATCAACGCCAAAGGCGAAATCGAAAGTGAAAATCTCACGCTCGCCTGCCGCAACGCGATCCTCAACATGATCACGTTATTGCAGGAGCGCGGCTATTCCCGCGAGCAGGCCTACGTCATCTGCAGCGTTGCGGTCGACCTGCGGATTTCCAACGTGGTCGACGTGCCCAATTACGTCGTGTCGGCGCTGCTGCCGGAAATCATTTTCGGCTGACGCGTAACAGCCGAGGCCTGATGGGTAGAGCGAAGCAAAACCCATCACGTTGCAGCGAGCCGACGATTGGCGCGTGAGCGCGCCAGGGCGTATATCTGGTGCATTGATCGACGTCGCGGCAGGATAGGCAGACGATGAAGCTTCCAATCAAGGGCGCAATCGATTGCGACCTGCATCCCGCCGCGCCGAGCATTACGGCGCTAATGCCGCATCTCGATGATTTCTGGCGCGAACATCTCGCCGAACGCTATATCGACAAATCCCCGTTCACGCTCGCGAGCTATGCACCGAACCTGCCGCAATCCGTCCGGCAGGATTGGCGGCCGGCAAAAGGGGCGCCGCCCGGCGCCGAGCTCGACGCCTTGCGCACGCAAGCGCTCGATGCATTCGGCACGCGTCTCGCCATCGCCAATGTACTGCATGGGGCGGTGGCCCTGTTCAACGCCGACATGGCGGCGGCCCTGTGCAAGGCGGTGAACGATTGGATCGCGCGCGAGTGGCTCGATCGCGAGCCGCGGCTGCGCGCCTCGATACTGGTCCCGCCGCAAGACGCCGAACTCGCCGCCGCCGAGATCGAGCGATGTGCGGCCGATCCGCGCTTTGTACAGGTGCTGTTGCTGGTGATGGGCGATCGGCCGCTCGGCCACCGCACCTATTGGCCGATCTATCGCGCGGCGGAACGGCACGGCCTGCCGATCGGCGTGCATGCGGGCTCCACTTTTCGCCATGCGCCGACCGGTTCCGGCTGGCCCTCCTATCACCTCGAAGACAGCATTCTGCAGGGCGCCGCCTTCGAGGATACGCTGGTGAGCTTCCTCGCCGAAGGCGTATTCCAGAAATTCCCCGCCACCAAATTGGTGCTGATGGAATCCGGCTTCACCTGGCTGCCAACGCTGCTGTGGCGAACCAACCGCGGCTGGCGCGGCATGCGCACCGAAACTCCCTGGATCGATCGCGCTCCCGCCGAGATCGTGCGCGACCACGTGCGCTTTACTCTGCAGCCGATCGACGTCCCCAACGCCGACGTGCTCAATCGCGTCATGGATCACGTGCGCTCGGACGAGCTGATCGTCTTTTCGACCGATTATCCGCATTGGCAATTCGACGGCGATAACGCGTTGCCAGAAGGGCTCTCCGATGCGATGATTCGTAAGATTCTGATCGACAACCCGCTCGCGACCTATCCGCGCTTGAGCGTGGCACCCGGCGTGGCGGCGAACGCGACGCGAGAATCCGGCCTGGGACGCGCCCCGTTGCGCGAGGAGATAGCGCCATGAATAAGGTCGTTGCGGAACGCGAAGTAAAAGCCGGGCAACGGCTTGGTTTCGTCGATTGCGACATCCATCCGGTGCCAAAGACGCCAAAGGACATGCATCCGTACCTTTTGGCGCGCTGGCGCGAGCATGCCGACACCTTTGGGGGTCACGTCTGTCAGGGCCTTATTGGCCAACTTCCGTTTCCCCGCATGATGGCGGCCGGCATGCGCGCTGATGCCTATCCCGATGACGGCGGCGCGCCAGGTTGCGACCTCGCGCTGATGCAGCGCCAGCATCTTAACCTCAACGGCTGCGAGACCGGCATGCTGGTCGTGCTGTCCCGCGGCGGCATGGACGAACGCAACCTCGAATTCGGAGCCGCGCTCGCGCATGCGGCTAATGACTGGCAACTGCACGATTGGGTGGCGAAGGACAAACGCCTCAAGGCCGGCATCGTGGTGCCGCAGGAATATCCCGAATTCGCCGCTCACGAGATTGACGAGCGCGCTCAGAACGAGGCCTTTCGCCAGGTGATTATCTCGCCGCGTTCGAGCGAGCCGCTTGGCCGCCGCAAATACTGGCCGATCTACGAGGCCATCGCCCGCAACAATCTCGTGCTCGGCCTGCATCCGGCCGGCCTCTCGGGCGGTCATGCCACCAGCGGAACCGGTTGGGGCACTTATTACATGCAGGAGCATTACGGCTTCGGTAGCGGCATGGTCGGCAATGTCGTCAGCCTGATCGTCGAAGGCGTCTTCGAGCGCTTCCCTGCGCTTAAGGTAGCGATGATCGAAACTGGCTTCTCCTGGGCACCCTCGCTCGGTTGGCGCATGGACAAGC
>JBAUGC010000791.1:0-2345 GCA_049679485.1 Xanthobacteraceae bacterium | reverse complement strand
GTTTGCCCGTGGTTGCGCGCGATTCGAGCGCCCGATGGGCTTCTGCGACTTCTTCGAGTTTGTATTTTCCGAAAATCTTCTGTTTCAGCAGGCCCTGGGCGACCCATGCGAAAAGTTCGTCGGTGCGCGCGCGCAGTTCCCGGCGGTCGGCAACATAGTGATCGAGACCGGTGCGTGTGAGGTAAAGCGATTTGCGAAACAGAAGCTCGCGCGGATCTATCGGAGGCACGTCGCCGCTCGCCTCACCGTAGAGCGCGAGGAGCCCACGCGGCCGGAGCGCATTCATGCTGCGGACATAGGTATCGAGCCCGACCGCGTCATACACTACGTCGACGCCGCGCCCGCCGGTGATGCGCTTCACGGCCCGTTCGAAATCCTCCTCCGCGTAGACCACAACATGATCCGCCCCGGCTGCGCGGGCGATTTCGGCCTTGGCCCGCGTGGAGACGGCGCCGATCACGCTGGCGCCGCGAATTTTCGCAATCTGGCACAGCAGGATGCCGCAGCCGCCAGCGGCGGAATGGACGAGGCAACTCGATCCCGCAGTCAGTGGATACGTGGAGGTCGCAAGATAATGCGCGGTAAGACCCTGGAACAGCACCGCGGCAGCTTCATCGAAGCCGATGGCATCGGGAAGCGGCACGACACGTTCCGTCGCGACGAGCGCATGCGTGGCATAGGAGCCGGCCGCAAAGATGAAGGCGACGCGGTCGCCGGGCTTGATGTCGGTTACGTCGTTGTCGACGGCTGCAACGATGCCGGCGCCTTCAAGTCCAAGCGTCAGCGGCAGGTCGCGCTTGTAGAGCCCGCTGCGCAATTGCGTGTCGAACAGATTGACGCCCGCGGCCTTGACCTCGACAACAACTTGGCCAGTGCCGGGCACAGGCCGGGGCACTTCTTCGAGGCGCATCGCCTCCGGACCGCCACACTGGTGGACGCGGATCGCCTTCACAGCCGCGATTTCCAGCGCTTCACTGCGGCCGCGCGCACAGGATGAAATCAACGGCCTCAGGCGTCGTCTGAAAATAAGTAGCGCGGAACGCCGCGGGATCGGGAAACGTGGTTTGCTTGATCTGACGCCTGATCAGCTGCACCCGGAGCGGGTTTGCGTCGAATGGGAATGGGTCGATCTCGATTTTTGGCCCTTCGATGGTCTTTACGGTGAGCCGTATCTGAGCTGATTTGCCGTCATAGGAGGTCGGCACCGGCTCGATGTAATCGTCGACGACGTCCTTGTTGCAGAGAAACAGCGAGATGAAATCGAACGCTTGCAGCAGCTGATAGTTGGTCCAGAACTCGCTTTCATCAAAGTTGCGCAGTTGTTCGGCTTGAGCGGCCTCGTTGCGGGCCAAAAAGTCTTCATTGTCTTCCGGCAGATTCTGCGTGCCGAAAAATTTCGGATGCGCGACCTTGTCGTAGCGACCGCGTTGCAGTCCGGTGCGATGCTTACTCACGAGCAAGCCGGAATAGGTGTCGATGCCGGTCATCCAGTCGATCGCCCATTCGAAGGCTCGGCGCTGCGGCTTTCCCCAGGCAACTTGCATGAAGTTGAGAGGCTTGCCGGTGTCCAGGGCAGTCGAGGGACTTGCCTCGTAATCGTACCAGCCGCTGTCATGGAACATCGCGGCGCGAACCACCGCCTCATAGGGTTGCAGCCGCGCGAAATTTCGATTGCCCCAATGGGCAGCGCATTGGCCGGACAGTTTGGCATGATCGGTTTGGGCAATCAGGATAAGAGAGCCATCGTTTCCTTCCCGCACGATCATATTTTCCGTCCCCTCCGCTCCGGCATTGCTGCGCTTTTCGCGTTGCGACGGTAGCAGATGCGCAAACGCGCGTGCAATGCCGCAAGCCCACGCGACGCACTCGTGCCGGCGCATGCGCCGATGCAGCGCGGTCGTTATGCGGTGCCGCGCACTCACGCATGGCGGGAATTTCGCGCGGGTTGTCAGTGGGAGCGGGCTGGCTATATTGCGGGTATTCCGTTTTCCGGAGGGGTGGCCGAGTGGCTGAAGGCGCACGCTTGGAAAGCGTGTATACGGGAAACCGTATCGTGGGTTCGAATCCCACTCCCTCCGCCAATTCTAATTGAAAATGCTGATTTTTTGGAGTGTTTTTGTGGGCCGCCCATAGCCTCGCCCATGTGCCTTGCGACGATAGCAACCACGATGGTGCGCCCGACGTCGTCGACAGCTCGACATCAGCTCGAGCTGCGACGGCGACAGGCGTGTTCAGTCCTCAACCGCAGAAAACGCGCCTTATCGGAAGCAATGGCGTGGCACTTTGGCAGGTCGATCTTGAGAGCTTCGACCGCGTCACGCCCTCGCCGCTTTAGCGAACGCAGC
>JBAUGC010000790.1:0-13127 GCA_049679485.1 Xanthobacteraceae bacterium | reverse complement strand
GTTTCATAGGGCTCGCCGTAGTCCCACCACTTCGTCGTGGCCATCTTCGGCGCGTTCACGATCCGCGCAGGGCCGATCATCTCAAGCAGGAAGTCTTTCGGATCGCGGCCAAGCTGATGTGCCAACTCCGCGACGAACGACTGGATTGCCCAAGCATGTGCCACGTTATTGACGGAACGGAACCAGCCGACCCGCACGTGCATCTGCGCCTCACCGCTCTCCAGGCGGATGTTCGGCACATTGAACGGCGTGTCGACGAAACCCATTCCGAGCTCGATCGCACCCGGATATTTCGGGTCCGGAGTGAAAAGCGCCATGAAGCTCGGCGCGGCGCTGCGGTGTCGCCAGGCAACGACCTTGTTGCCGCTGTCGACGCCGGCTTCGAGCCGCTCGGCCGTCACCGTGTGATAGAAGTCGTGACGGATGTCGTCCTCGCGGGTCCACACCACCTTGACGGGGGCACCATCCATGGCCTTGGACAGTAGCACCGCCTCAGTAGCGAAGTCCCACTTCGACTTGCGGCCGAAGCCGCCTCCGAGCAGCGTCTCGTGTAGCGTCACGTTCTTCTGGTCCACGCCGAGCATCTTGGCAATGTCGTCGCGGGCGCCGCCCGGGCTCTGACAGCAGGTCCAGATTTCCCACTTGTCGCCGGTGCGGCGTGCGGTAGCGGCCGGAGGCTCCATGGTCGCGTGCGCCAGGTGCGGCGAATAGTATTCGGCCGTAATCACTTTCGCAGCCGACTTAAGAGCCGCATCCACATTGCCTTCGTTGCGCTCGAGCCGTCCGGGTTTACGCACGTTCGCCTCGAGCATCAGCTTGTAAGCAGCAGAATCGAACGATGCGTTCGGCCCGTCGTCCCAATTGATCTTAAGCGCTTCGCGGCCCTTGAGCGCAGCCCACGTGTTCTTCGCGATGACGGCGACGCCGCCAAGCGGCGACTACTTTACCGGCGGCGGCGCGCCGTCGATCTTGACGACCTTCACGACGCCCGGGACTTGCATCGTTGCGCTGGCGTCAAATGACGCCACTTTGCCCAGCACGACCGGAGGCCTGGCGACGACAGCGAACAACATGCCCGGGAGCATGATGTCCTGGCCATAAGTCGCCTGGCCGGTCGTGATATCGAAGAGGTCGACGATCGTGACGTTGCCCTTGCCGATGTAGCGGAAGGCGCTTGGCTCCTTCAGGCGCAGCGTATCGACCGCAGGCACCGGCAGCGCTGCCGCATCCGCGGCGAGTTCGCCGTAGCCGAGTTTCCTGCCGGAAGACGTATGGACGACCTCATGCAGCCGGGCGACGACCTCGTTGGCGTCGACGCCCCACCGTTTGGCCGCAGCGGTTTCGAGCATCTTGCGCGCTCCAGCACCGACTTGGCGCATCGGCTGGATGAAGTGACGCACGCTGCGGGAGCCGTCGGTGTCCTGGTTGCCGTAGGTTTCTTCGTCACCGGGCGACTGAACGACGCGCACGCGCGACCAATCGGCGTCAAGCTCGTCGGCGACGATCATCGGGAGCGAGGTGCGTGCCGCGCCGTTACCCATCTCAGCACGGTGAGCTACGATGTGGACGGTTCCGTCCTTATCGATCGAAACGAATACGTGCGGGTTCGTCACGACGCCGTGCGCCATCGCGTCGGCGCCGGTCGCATAAGCCATGGCAGCGCGCGTCGCGGGAAACTGCGCGGCAAGAACGAATACACCAGCGCCGGCCACGCCCTTGAGCAGGCTGCGGCGGCTGACATTGGCGATAACGACGTCTTGCTGATTGCGATGATGTGTCATGTCAGGCCCCCTTCGCGGCGGCACGAACGGCCGTGTGGATGCGCTGATAGCAGCCGCAGCGGCAGATGTTGCCGTACATGGCGTCGTCGATTTGCTTGTCGGTGGGCGCCGGAGTTTTTGCCAACAACGCCGCTGCCTGCATGATCTGGCCGGCTTGGCAATAGCCGCATTGCGGCACGCTGATATTGCGCCAGGCCACCTGCACCGGATGCTCGCCCTTGGGGTCGAGACCTTCGATAGTGACCACCGACTTGCCGCCGACGTCTGACATGGTGATGCCGCAGGCGCGGATTGCCTCACCGTTGAGATGAACGGTGCAGGCACCACACAGCGCGACGCCACAGCCGAATTTCGTTCCAGTCAGCCCAAGCTCGTCGCGCAGAAACCACAAGAGCGGCATAGACGGATCGCCGTCATAGCTGCGCTCTTGCCCGTTGACACGGACATTGACCATCATTTCCTCCCGTGGCGGATTCTTGCGTCACGGATTGCCGCCTCTCAACGCCGTGACGTCGCCGATTTCCGGCGCCGGCCGAAGTGCTCCGCCATTTGCGGTCACACCGGCCCAGCAGGTTCTGGAAGTGCAGGAAACTTCAACGCACACAAACAAATGCGATGCTAACAACCCGATAGTTGTTAGCAAGACGAATTCCAAACTGGCGGTGGAGTTGGGCGGAGCCGATCAGCCACGCAGTGGGCGAATTCCCGCAGAGTGCGGTGCAAAAAAATGCCGACTCGCAAAAAACGCGCGATATCGTCGGATCGACACCAATTCTTGTTTTGGAAGGTTCAAAAAGCCGTCGATTTTGCCAAAATCGACGTCACAGATTCTTGATAAGACCGCTAGCGATCCCGCATGGGGATGAAACGGCGCGCTTGGGCGTAGGAGCGACAACTCTGCAAAGTTTGAGGAATTTTTCCTGGCCGGCGCGTGAGGATGGAGCGGTGGGCCGCCCCATCGATCGCGACCTGCGGTAAATCGATGGCCGTCGGCGCGCTCCGCCGACTACGGCGGTTGTTAGTTCCTGCTCTTAACCACCAGCGCCCGGTCTTTGATCCACGGCATCATTGCGCGGAGCTTGGCGCCGACCTGCTCGATCGGATGGGTCGCGCACGCGGCGCGCATCGCCTTGAACGACGTCTGGTTGACCTTGTTTTCCAGCATCCAGTCTTTGACGAATTTGCCGGACTGGATGTCGGACAGGATGCGTTTCATCTCCGCGCGCGTCTCAGCGTCGACCACGCGCGGCCCGGAAACGTATTCGCCGTATTCCGCGGTGTTCGAGACCGAATAGTTCATCGTCGCGATGCCGCCCTCATAGATCAGGTCGACGATCAGCTTCACTTCGTGGACGCACTCGAAGTAGGCCATCTCCGGCGCGTAGCCCGCGTCGACCAGCGTCTCGTAGCCGGCCTTCATCAGCTCGACCAGGCCGCCGCACAGCACCGATTGCTCGCCGAATAAATCGGTCTCGCATTCCTCGCGAAAGCTCGTCTCGATGATGCCGGCGCGGCCGCCGCCGATCGCCGCGCCATAGGAGAGGCCAAGGTCGTGCGCGTTGCCCGACGCGTCCTTGTGGATGGCGAGCAGGCACGGCACGCCGGCACCGCGCTGATACTCGGAGCGCACGGTGTGGCCCGGTCCCTTGGGTGCGATCATCATCACGTCAAGGTCGGCGCGCGGCTCGATCAGGTTGAAATGGATGTTGAGACCGTGCGCGAACATCAAAGCCGCGCCGTTCTTCATATTGGCGTGCAGATGATTGTTGTAGATGTCGGCCTGCAATTCGTCGGGCGTGAGCATCATCATGACGTCGGCCCATTTGGCGGCTTCGGCCACTTCCATGACTTTGAGCTTCTCGCCCTCGGCCTTCTTCACGCCCTGCGAGCCCTTACGCAGCGCCACGGCGACGTCCTTGACCCCGGAATCGCGCAGATTAAGCGCGTGGGCATGGCCCTGGCTGCCATAGCCGATGACGGCGACCTTCTTGCCCTTGATCAGGTTCAAATCGGCGTCGCGGTCGTAATAAACACGCATGATGTCTCACCCCTACCGGAGGCCGGCATCCGGCCTTTTGTTTGCGGTTGCTGCTTCTAGTTTCTGGGAGCGGCTTGGACAAGCCCGGTCCTGGCCCCACGGCGGCGAATTGGCGGCTTTCCGTTCGCCTCGCACAGCCCGTCGAACTGCTCGCGGGCGCGGGCGATTTTCGGCTGATTGCGGATCGCCCAGGCGCCAAGCGCCGAAACCGGAACCAGGAGATCGCGCCCGAGCGGGGTCAGCGCGTAATCCACCCGCGGCGGAATGGTCGGGAACACGGTCCGGGTGACCAGCCCGTCGCGTTCGAGCCCGCGCAGGGTCAGCGTCAACATGCGCTGGGAAATGCCGCCGATGGCACGCCGCAGCTCGTTGAAGCGTACCGGCCCGTCGCCAAGCCGGGACACGATCAGAACCGACCATTTGTCGCCGATCCGGGCCAGCACGTCGCTGACCGCCCTGCAATCCGAGGGCAAATGAATGTTGCCTGGTTTCATCGATGTGCCTTCTTGCGCGTTTTCGTCATAGGCACTTATTTAGTCTCGGTTATCAATTTTAACCAGAGGACCCCCGCAATGACGAAACCGCTCCTTGCCGTCATCGTCGGCAGCAACCGCCGTGAATCGATCAACCGCAAGCTGGCGCACGCGATGATGAAGCTCGGCGCCGACAAGTTCGACGCGAGGATCGTCCGCATCGACGATCTGCCGATGTTCAACCAGGACAATGAAAGCAACCTGCCCCCAGAGGTCGTGCGCTTCAAGGACGAGGTGGCGCGCGCCGACGGCGTCCTCGTCGTCACGCCCGAACACGACCGGTCAATTCCCGCGGTGCTGAAGAACGCGGTCGATTGGGGCGCGCGTCCGCGGGGCAAAAATTCCTGGGCCGGCAAACCCGGCTTCATCACCGGCACTTCGCCGGGCGCAATCGGCAGCGCGCTGGCGCAGCAGCATTTGCGTTCGGTGATGACCGGGCTTGGCATGATCCTGCTCGGCGGCGAGGCCTACGTCACGTTCAAACCGAACCTGGTCGACGAGCACGGCAATGTCGGCGACGAGGCGACGCGGAAATTCCTGCAGGAGCACATCGACCGCTTTGCGTTCCTGGTCGGCAGGCTCACGGCAGAGCCGGCACGCTCGGCGGCGTAACCAATTGTTCCGTCACCCTGAGGCGCGAGCGAAGCGAGCCTCGAAGGGGACGGCCCAGGTCGAGAAGCATCCTTCGAGGCCCGCGCCAATGCGCGGGCACCTCAGGATGAGGCGTGAGAGTCACATCCCCTCCGGCCCGCGGCCGATGGCGACGACGCCGGTGCGCGAGACTTCGACCAGACCGAGTGGCAGCATCAGATTGACGAAGCTCTCGATCTTGTCGGAAGCGCCGGTGATCTCGAACACGAAGCTTTCGTTGGTTGCGTCGATGACGCGGGCGCGGAAAGCGTCGGCGAGCCGCAACGCTTCCATGCGCTGCTCGCCCTTGCCGCGGACTTTGACCATCGCGAGTTCCCGCTGCAACGACGGGCCGCTGCTGGTCAGATCGACGACGCGGTGCACCGGCACGAGGCGATCGAGCTGATTTTTGATCTGCTCGATCACCATCGGCGTGCCGCGGGTCACTACAGTGATGCGCGACAGATGCTTTTCGTGCTCGGTCTCGGAAACCGTCAGCGAGTCGATGTTGTAGCCGCGGCCGGCGAACAGCCCGATTACCCGCGCCAGAACGCCGGGCTCGTTATCGACCAGCACGCACAACGTCCGGCTCTCGACGCCCTGGGTGACCGAAGCGGCGGGGTAGTGACTGGTCGCAGTGTTGGCGTTCACGTCAAGCTCCTTAAATCCCCTCTCCCGTTCCGGGAGAGGCGCTCCCGAGCGTCAGCGAGGGAGCGGTGAGGGTACACACTCGGTGCGGCGATGGCCCTCACCCGGCTCGCTTTTCGCCGTCCTCTCCCGGAACGGGAGAGGGGAAGACCTACACCATCACCTTGCCTGCTTCGGTGATGGCGTCCTCGACGCGCGTCGTCGCATCGCCGAGCAGCATCTCGTTATGGGCGCGGCCGGACGGAATCATCGGGAAGCAGTTTTCCGCTGGATCAACCACGCAATCGAACAGCACCGGCTTCTTCACTTCCAGCATCTCGTGAATCTTCTCGTCGAGATCGCCGGGATGCTCGCAGCGGATGCCGTGCGCATGATAGGCCTCAGCAAGCTTGACGAAATCCGGCAGCGCCTCGGTGTACGAATGCGAGTAGCGGCCGCCATGCAGCAATTCCTGCCACTGCCGCACCATCCCCATGTACTTGTTGTTGAGGATGAAAATCTTGATCGGTAGGTCATATTGAACCGCCGTGGATAATTCCTGCATGGTCATAAGCACCGAAGCCTCACCGGCGATATCGACGACGAGCGACTTCGGATGCGCGACCTGCACGCCGACCGCAGCAGGCAGCCCGTAGCCCATGGTGCCCAGCCCGCCCGAGGTCATCCAGCGGTTCGGCTCCTGGAACGCATAGAACTGCGCCGCCCACATCTGGTGCTGGCCGACTTCGGTGGTGATGTAGGTGTCGCGGTCCTTGGTCTGCTCGTAGAGGCGCTGGATCGCGTATTGCGGCTTGATGATCTCGTTGGAATTATGGAACGCCAGCGAGTTCTTGGTCCGCCACTTGGCGATCTGCTCCCACCACGCCTGCAGCGCCTTTTTATCAGGAACAACGGCGCTGGCGCGCCACAGCCGCACCATGTCCTCGAGCACATGCGCGCAATCGCCGATGATGGCGAGATCGGCCTTCACGTTCTTGTTGATCGAGGACGGGTCGATGTCGATGTGGATCTTTTTCGATTCCGGCGAGAAGGCATCGAGCCGACCGGTGATCCGGTCGTCGAAGCGCGAGCCAACGGCGATCATCAGATCGCAATCGTGCATCGCCCAGTTGGCTTCCCAGGTGCCGTGCATGCCAAGCATGCCGAGCCACTTCTTGTCCGCCGCCGGGAAGGCGCCAAGCCCCATCAACGTCGAGGTGATGGGAAAGCCGGTGAGCTTGACGAGTTCGCGCAACAGCTGGCTGGCGGCCGGCCCGGAATTGACCACGCCGCCGCCGGAGTAAAACAACGGACGTTTGGCCGCGCCCATCATGTCGATGGCTTGTTTGATCTTGTCGAGGTCGCCCTTGACCTTCGGCCGATAGCCGCGGTGCTGAAACTCCTTCGGCTTGGAGTAGGTGCCCTTGGCGAACTGGATGTCCTTCGGGATGTCGACCACGACCGGCCCCGGCCGTCCGCTCAAAGCAATGTGGAAAGCCTCGTGCAGAGCGCGCGGCAGGTCCTCAATGGTTTTGACCAGATAATTGTATTTGGTGCACGGCCGGGTGATGCCGACGGTGTCACATTCCTGGAAGGCGTCATTACCAATCAGATGCGTCGGCACCTGCCCGGTGAGAACGACAATCGGGATCGAGTCACAGAGCGCATCGGTCAAACCGGTCACGGCGTTGGTCGCACCCGGCCCCGAAGTAACGAGGACGGTCCCAACCTTGCCGGTCGAGCGCGCATAACCCTCGGCGGCGTGCACGGCACCCTGCTCGTGACGCACCAGGATGTGGTTGACTTTGTCTTGCTGGAAGAGTGCATCGTAGATCGGCAGCACCGCGCCGCCGGGATAGCCGAAAATATGCTCCACGCCCTGATCGGCTAGCGCCGCGATCACCATTTCCGCGCCGGTCATTTCCGTCATGGCTTGCTCCGCTCTCTCGTAACCACCTTGTTTATGCTCAGAAAATAAAAAAGGGACCCTGAAGGCCCCTGTTCGCGCACCGCCTCATCTCGGTGGGTAGGTCATCTACCCCCGGGCGGCGCGCCTTCCTACGAGTACGATCGACGTAAACACAAAATGCCGCACGACTATGCCCTCTTTAACAGCGCGGTACTTATAAGCGTTACAACTGCATGGGTCAAGCATTTGGGCATCAGCAAATCTAAAAGCACTCGGCCGTCGCCGTCGTCGAAAGGTTAAAGATGGTTAGCCTCGTCCGGATCGTCACCTCGCTCGCGACCGCCCTCGCTGCGATGTCGGTAGGCAGTAGCGTTGCGCAACCCATTGACCCAATCCAGCACAGCCTTGAGATCGTGCTGCCGGGAGCATCTGGGGGGCAAAGGTTCGATCTCGCCGCGGCCATGCGCACGCTTCACGTCGGCGCCGTCGATATCGCTTTGATCGAGCGCGGTCGTATCGCCTGGTCACGCCATTTCGGCAAGGCCGAGACCAACACAATTTATCAAGCGGCTTCGCTGTCGAAGCTCGTGACCGCCGTCGCCGCGCTCCGGCTGGTGGAACGCGGGGCGCTTGATCTCGACCGCAACGTCAACGACGACCTGATCGAATGGCGCATACCCGACAGCGATTTGACTCGCGGCCATCCGGTGACGCTCCGCGGATTGCTGAGCATGACAGCTGGCATCGGCGTACCGGGCTATCTCGGCTACGCGCCCGGAGAACCGCTGCCGAACCTAACGCAGATACTCGACGGAACGCCGCCGGCAAATTCTCAGCCAGTGCGCGTCGAAGCTATTCCCGGCAGCCGCTACGCTTATTCCGGAGGCGGCTACGAAATCGTGCAGGCACTGATCGAAGCAAAAACCAAGCAGCGCTTTCAGGATGCGATCAAGACTCTCCTGTTCGGACCGGTCGGCATGACAAACAGCTTATTTTTGCAACCATTGCCCGCCGACCTCGCTGCCCGCGCCGCCAAAGGACATCGCAATAACGGCGAAGAATTGCCTGGCGGTTGGCGCGTGGTGCCCGAACTCGCCGCGGGCGGGCTATGGTCGTCGGCGAACGACCTTGCCGCTTTGCTTGTGGCGCTGGCGCGTTCGTATCGCGGGAAGCCGGACGCCGTGCTGAGTGCGCCCATGGCACACCTTATGATGCAGCGGCAGAACGACGGCCCTTACGGACTCGGCGGCGCCGTGGCGGGCTCGGGCGGAGGCCTCGTGCTCATGAAGCGCGGTCAGAACATCGGCTACCAAAGCTATATGCTGCTGTTCCCGGAAACCGGGCAAGGCATCGCCATCCTGTCGAACTCTGACAACGGTACCATCCTGGCGACTGCGCTGATCCGCCGTGCCGCCGAGATTTATCATTGGCCGGCGATCGGCTTGCTCGCCGACTAGACTTGGCCGGATAGCCTTGGCCGAATAACGTCACGATTGCCAAACCGGCATCCACCGCCTCTTCAGCGGGGCAACAGTATGTCCCGTCGATCTTATCGCGCCACTCTCTGGATGGTGGCCATCAGCGTCTCCCTTTTGTGTCTCTTGCAATAGTTGCTGACGCGCTTGCTGTTGGCCCGGTAGCGGGTAATGTCGAGCGTTTCCTGGTTCCTTGCGGCATTCCAGTAGCCGCTCATCCAGGCGCCGATCGCTAATTGTTTATCGAACGAATAGTTGATGAACTGCTGGCACGTGATCTCGTTCATCTGGACCTTCACCACGGCCCTGGCCGGATCGCCTTGGAAGGCAGCGGTTCCGGTGGCGCGCGCCAGGCCGGTCATCACGAATTGCGCGGGATATGTGGCGCACCACGCTCTGACACTCGCCACGTTACGGCGCTGGGCGTCGAGGTCGATCCAGGTGTAGCCGGTCTTTTGATTGAAGTATCCGCCGACCCACGCTCCGAAGACGTCGGATTGTTCCGGCGCCATGGCGAGATAGTCCGCACAGGTTACGCGCGACATGTTGATTGTAACCTGTGCGCGGCCCGCCGTCGGCATCAGGATGCCCAGCAAAGCCAGCATCCACACAAGCTTTCGGATTGGAAGATGACCCATGTTCGCCCCCCGTTGGCGCCCGATTTTTAGGAGGACCGGCTCATCCGGTCCTCAACCGAAGAGGTAAGTCTATTGGGTTTGCTGCAGCTGTGCAAAGTTATTGAAGATGGCGGCATTCGGTCCGACCGCGGTACCTTAGCAAGCGAAATCCGATCGGCGCGTGCACTGGCCGCAAAACTCGGCGTTGGTGCCGCGCGTGACCTTCGCGTCGTCGAGGGATTTGGATTAGCGGCATGCAACCTTGTGAGCAGAACCTAAGCGCTTAGCTGCGCCTCGACGGCGGCCAATGCCCGCTCCGGCTCGACCCATTTGAAATCCGGCAGTTGATTGCGGAACCAGGTAGCCTGCCGCTTGGTGTATTGGCGGGTGTCGCGCTGACTGCCCTCGATCGCCTCAGTGAGTGTGATCTCGCCGTTCAGACGGCGGATCAGCCATGGCACGCCGTGTGCCTTCATTGCCGGCAAATCGGGATCGAGATTGCGTGCGGCGAGCGCCTGCACCTCTTCGATCGCGCCGGCGGCGATCATTGCCTCGAAGCGCCTATCGATGCGGCGGAAAAGTTCATCGCGGTCGGGCATGAGAAAGATTTTCACCGCGCGTGACGCGTCGAGGCTCGCAGGCATCCCCTCTTCATGCCAGGCGATCAGCGAACGCCCGGTCGCCAACACCACTTCAAGCGCGCGCGAGATGCGCGAGCGGTCGCCTGGCATCAGCCGCGCCGCCATCGCCGGATCGCGCTGATTAAGCTCCACGTAAAGCGCGGCAACGCCCTCGCTCTTGAGCCGCGAGCGCACTGCGGTACGGATGTCGGCCGGAATCGGCGGCACGGCCGCCAGGCCGCGCGTGAGCGCATTGAAATAAAGCCCGGTGCCGCCGACGACGATTGCGGTGCGGTATTCACGCTTCGCCGTTTCCAGAACGGCCGCCGCCTCCGTGCACCACTGGCCGACTGAAAAATTCACCCCCGCGTCGACATGTCCATAGAGGACATGCGGTTCGCGCATTTCCTCTTCCGGTGTTGGTCTCGCGGTAATGATGCGCAGATCGTGATAGACCTGCATGGAATCCGCATTGACAATCGTGCCCCCAAATTTCTCCGCGAGCGTCAGCGCCAGCGCCGATTTGCCGCTCGCGGTCGGTCCGGCGATGAGGATGATTGGGGCTTTGTTCACGGGGTTGACGTAATTCGAATTTGCGAGAATTGAAATGCCGAAAGGCTGGCCGGAGCACCGCATTGTTTTACGTCGCAACACTGATCTCGCCTCCGGACCGGCCGGCGGTAAACGACGGGTTGGCTCAAAAAGTCGGCCGCTACCTGCCGCACGGCCGTCCGATTGATTGGCTCGCGCCTGGGATCGCCGTCGACGTGGCGTTTTTGCTCGATGATGCGGATGCCGACGCCTCCAGCGCTGGCAAGGAAAATCTGCTGCGCGAGCTCGCTAACGACATCCGCGACATCACAGCCGGCGAACCGGTGGATGTCGTGATCCAGCCGCACGACGGCCGCCGCAAGAAACTCCTGATCGCCGACATGGATTCAACCATGATCGCCCAGGAGTGCATTGACGAGCTTGCGGATTATGCTGGCTTCAAGCCCCGCGTCGCCGCCATCACCGAACGCGCGATGCGCGGCGAGATCGCCTTTGAGCCGGCATTGCGCGAACGCGTCGCCCTGCTCAAAGGCCTCCCCGCCACGGTGATCGACGAGGTGATCGCCGAACGTATCAAGCTGATGCCCGGCGGCCCGACGCTGGTCGCGACCATGCGGGCCAACGGCGCGTATACCTGCGTAGTATCGGGAGGCTTCACTGCATTCACGGCCAGCATCGCAGCGGCGATCGGCTTCGACGAGCAGCGCGCCAATACGCTTCTGACCGATGCGGCCGGAAGACTCACCGGCGAGGTGGCCGAGCCGATCGTCGGCCGCGAGGCCAAGTTCGACACCCTGATCTCGCTGCGCGAGCGTTTAAATCTCACCCGCGAGCAAACGCTCGCTGTCGGCGATGGCGCCAACGACATTCCCATGGTCACGGCAGCCGGCCTCGGCGTGGCGTTTCACGGCAAACCCGCCATCCGGGAGGCCGCGCCAACCGCCTGCATCGACCATGGCGATCTCACCGCACTCCTTTACGTGCAGGGCTACCGGCGCGAGGAATTCGCGAAATGATCGCCACAGACAGACGTTAAGCGCCAGCCGGATCAGATCCGGAGGACGGATTAACTGTCCGCCCCACCCACGTATATTCGCTGCCGGAAGTATAGTGAGCAACCCCAGGACGTGTATCCACGATCCTGGGGTTGATTGACCGGGCACGGGGGCGACGGTGCGCCCGAACAATGGGCGCAAATTACTCCCAGATTCTTGTCCGGCCGAATTACAAATCGGTAAGGAAACAGCGAAGACCGTGAAGGTACGCCGGCGAACATGACACTCCTATCCGGCGGACAAAGCGGCGTTGACCGCGCGGTGCTTGATGTCGCGGTTGCGCGTGGAATCAGTTATGGTGGCTGGTGTCCGCAAGGCGGCTGGGCCGAGGATTTTCCACAGCCGCCCGGTCTGTTGGCCAAATATCCTGATCTGAAAGAAACACCGCTTGCCGATCCCGCGCAGCGCACCGAATGGAACGTGCGCGACGCCGACGCCTGCATCATTATGGTGGACGCCGGCGGAATGGAAATTTCCGCCGGTACGACGCTCGCCAGCGAACTGGCGCATCGCTACCGCAAGCCGCTCCTGGTGGTGAACCTAAGCCAGGCCGACGTACTCAGGCAGGCCGGGCTCTGGCTGCGTGTCCAGCAAGCAAGACACGGCAACGACCTCAAGCTCGCCATTGGCGGTCCGCGTGAGAGCGAGGCGCCTGGCATTTATCAGCGCGCACTCGCATTTATCGACGCGTTGCTGGACACATAGACACTTCGTATCCACCGCGGACTTGCGCGCCCTTCGTCCGCCCCTCATTTGGGATTAAACTTCCTCCCGACTCACGCGAAACCGCGAAAGACCGATGCGACAATACCTGGATCTGGTGGAGCGCGTGCTCGCCGAGGGCGTGGAAAAGCGCGACCGTACCGGGATCGGCACCGTGTCGATCTTCGGCCACCAGATGCGGTTCGATCTGGCGCGCGGATTTCCGCTACTCACCACCAAGAAGCTGCATCTGAAATCCATCATCTACGAGCTGCTCTGGTTTCTGCGCGGCGACACCAATGTCAAATATCTTGACGAGCATGGCGTCACGATCTGGGACGAATGGGCCGATGCTAACGGCAACCTCGGCCCGGTCTACGGCCGGCAGTGGCGCTCGTGGCCGACACCTGACGGCGGGCACATCGACCAGATGGCGAAAGTACTCGAGGAGATCAGGCGCAATCCCGCCTCGCGCCGGCTGATCGTCACCGCGTGGAATCCTGGCGAGAACGACCTCATGGCGCTATCGCCGTGCCACTGCCTGTTCCAGTTCAATGTTTCCGGGGGCGCGCTGTCGTGTCAGCTCTA
>JBAUGC010000789.1:0-4777 GCA_049679485.1 Xanthobacteraceae bacterium | reverse complement strand
CCAAAGGGGTCTATTACCGCGCCATGGTCGGTCCATTCGCCTCGATGGAACAGGCGGCCGGAGTCTGCAGCAGTCTCAAAGCAGCCGGCGGTAACTGTCTGGTCCAGCGCAACTAACGGGTCGCGCTTGACCGGTTTGCCGCGGGCGGGCTAAGCGGCGCCGATGCGTGCGTTTATCACCGGCATTTCCGGACCTGCGCTGACCGGCGAGGAGCGAGCCTTTCTCCGCGACGCGGAGCCTTGGGGCGTTATTCTGTTCCGCCGCAATGTCGAGAGCCCGGAAGCGTTGCGAGACATGGTCGACGATGTCCGGACGACTCTCGGCCGCGCCGCCCCTGTGCTGATCGACCAGGAAGGCGGTCGCGTGCAACGCCTCGGTCCACCACGCTGGCCAGCTTATCCGCCCGGCGCTGCCTACGGCGCGATTTACGATCGCGACCGGGAAGCGGGGCTTGCCGCGGCACGGCTGGGCGCGCGCCTGATCGCTGCCGATCTTGCCGCGTTGGGCATTGATATTGACTGTCTGCCGATCGCGGACGTCCCCGTCGCCGGCGCCGATCGGGTGGTGGGTGACCGCGCCTACGGTAATGATCCCGCCAAGGTCGCCGCCATTGCCGGCGCCATCGCGGCAGGGCTGGCGGAAGGGGGCGTACTGCCGGTCCTCAAGCACATTCCCGGCCATGGCCGCGCGACTGCCGACAGTCACCAGACGCTGCCGGTCGTTGGCGCCAGCCGCGCCGAACTTGAGGCGACCGATTTTGCCGCTTTTCGTCCGCTGGTGGCGCTACCGCTGGCGATGACCGCGCATGTTGTGTTTACAGCGATCGACCCGGTCGCGCCGGCCACGATTTCGGCAACTATAGTGCGCGATGTGATTCGTGATTCCATCGGCTACCAAGGCCTCCTGATGACCGACGATATTTCCATGGGCGCCCTGTCGGGCACGGTCGGTGAGCGCACCCGCGCTGCCATCGCCGCCGGCTGCGACGTGGTGCTTCACTGCAACGGCGATATGCCGGAAATGCGCGCCGTTGCCGCTGAGGCGCCGACGCTTTCCGGCGACGCTTTACGCCGCGCCACGGCGGCGTTGGCGGCGAAGCAACCGGCAACGCCCATCGATCTCGCCGCCGCCCGCGCCGAGTTCTTGCAGGCCATGACTGGCGCCTGGCAGCCCGCGCAGGGGTTGGCATGAGCACCGAAGATCCGCAATTCATGACCGAATTCTCAGAGCGCGCCACTGACGAGCCCGCGCTGATGATCGATGTTGAAGGTTTCGAAGGGCCGCTCGATCTGCTCCTCACGCTGGCGCGCCAGCAAAAAGTCGATCTCGCCAAAATCTCGATCCTGGCGCTGGCGGACCAGTATCTCGCCTTCATCGAAGCGGCGCGCAAACTGCGGCTCGAAATCGCTGCCGATTATCTGGTGATGGCAGCGTGGCTCGCGTACCTGAAATCGCGGCTGTTGCTGCCGGAGCAACACGAGCCGGACGGGCTCAGCGCCGAGGACTTGGCGACGGCGCTGGCGCTTCGCCTGCGGCGGCTTGAAGCGATCAGGCAGGTGGCCGAGCAATTGCTCAACCGCCCGCAGCTTGGCCGCGAAGTGTTTGCGCGCGGCCAGCCGGAGCCGATTGCGGAAATCAAGCGGCCGGAATGGACTGCGACGCTCTACGATCTGCTTTCGGCCTATGCCGGGCAGCGGCAGAAGCAGGCGCGGGCGTTCGTGCGCCTGCTCAAGCGCACCGTCTGGTCGCTCGCCGAAGCGCGCGAAGCCATTGAGCGGCTGATCGGCCACGCAACCGACTGGTGCGCGCTCGACGAATATCTGATCGCCTACATGGTCGAACCGTCGCAGGCCGCAACCGTGCGCGCTTCGAGCTTTGCGGCCATGCTCGAACTGGTGCGCGAGGGCAGCGTCGAAGTACATCAGCACGCGGCTTTCGCTCCGCTCTACGTCCGTAAGCGGCAGGACGGGGGCGGCGCTGCTGTGGTTGAGTCCGGGAATGCTTGACGTGGAGGCTTCGATGATTTCGAACGTGGCGGAGATGCGCGTGATTGTTGGCGACAAGGATGCAAACGAACGAGCCGAGGAATTGCGCATCCTGGAAGCTTTGCTGTTTGCCGCCGACGAGCCTCTCGACGAGAAGACTTTGGCGGCAAGGCTGCCGGCCGGCGCCGACGTGCGCGCGCTGCTGCAGCAATTGCAAAACGAATATGCGCTGCGCGGCGTGAACATTGTGCGCGTCGGCGGCAAATGGTCGCTGCGCACCGCGGGCGATCTTGCTTGGCTCTTGACGCGCGAAACCGTCGTCACCAAAAAACTCTCGCGCGCCGCGATCGAAACGTTGGCGATTGTCGCTTACCATCAGCCGGTGACGCGGGCCGAGATCGAGGATATTCGCGGCGTCTCCACCTCGAAGGGAACGCTCGATGTGCTTCTGGAAACCGGCTGGATCCGTCTGCGTGGCCGCCGCAAGGCGCCCGGCCGGCCGGTAACCTACGGCACCACGGAGGCCTTCATGTCGCATTTCGGCCTCGACGCGATTACCGATCTTCCCGGCCTTGATGAGCTTAAGGGCGCCGGTGTCGTCGAAAAGGCGATCCCGGCCGGCTTTACCATACCGATACCGTCCGACGATCCGGAGCTGCGGGACGATGAAGACCCGCTGGAACCCGGCGACCTCGATTTGGGGCTGGCGCCGCCGCCGGAGCGTACCGAAAGCTGAGCTTTCGCCTGTCAACTTCGGCGCAAAGCGCCTGCGGCTTAACGGCGTTTTCCGTTATGCTTGTTTTTGCCCCCACTCGCGCTTAGTTTCTGGTTGAAATTGGTTCCTTGCCACGGGCGTGTGTTGTCCGTGGGGATGGAGGATCTCATGGGTTTCGGTAGTCCCTGGCACTGGCTGATCGTTGGCGCCGTCTTGCTGTTGGTATTCGGCGGGCGCGGCAAGATTTCCGACCTGATGGGCGATGTCGCCAAGGGCATCAAGTCCTTCAAGAAAGGCATGGCCGACGAAGAAGCCGATGCCGGCAAGTCCAACGCCCCGGTCAAGTCGATCGACCACCAGGCCGAAGCGGTCAAACCGCGGGCCGAGGTCGGTACCAAGGTGTCTTGACGGGTCCTTTGCGGCTGGTTCCCGGCGGATAAATCTGGCCGGCGGTTGACGCGCGCAATGGGCGGTTGAGCCGGCCGGGAGTTTCCATGTTCGACATCTCTTGGACCGAGTTCCTGCTCATCGGCGTCGTGGCGCTGATCGTGATCGGGCCGAAGGAATTGCCTGCGGTCATGCGCACCATGGGGCAATGGACGCGCAAGGTGCGCAGCATGGCCGCGGATTTTCAGGGCCAGTTCCAGGAGGCGATGCGCGAAGCCGAAATGGCCGACCTGAAAAAGCAGGTCGACGACATCGCGCACGACATCAAGAGCTACGATCCACTCAAGGATGTGCGCGCCGATGTTGAAGCGGCGGGCAGGGATATTCAGAGCTCGCTGCAGCAGCCGCTGATGACCTCGACAGCGGCCGATGCGGCGCCTCAGCCGACGGCCGCATTGCCGATCGCCGAAGCCGCGGCTGAGCTTGGCGAAACGGACGTTGTCGCCGCCGCCACGGGTCCGGTTGCGCCGGAGGCCGTCGAAAACTCTGAACTGGAACCTTCTGTTCCTGAGGCTGTGGTCGATTCTGACGCGACAGACGCCGTTGCCGCGGCCACTGCTCCCGTTGCGCCACAAGCCGCCGAGGCCGCCGTTGAGCCGGACACCACAAGGCCGGCCGGATGACGACCCGCGAGGAAGAAGAGAAGGAGATCGAGGCGACCAAGGCGCCGCTGATGGATCACCTGGTCGAACTGCGCTCGCGGCTGATCAAGGCGCTCGCTGCGTTCGCGATTGCGGCAGTGGTCTGCTTCTTCTTCGCCAAGCAAATCTACAACGTGCTGACCTGGCCCTATATATGGGTGGCCGGCCCGGAGAATTCGAAGTTCATCTACACCGGCTTGCTGGAGTATTTCATCGTCCAGCTCAAGCTCGCGATGTTCGGGGCAGCGTTCATCGCGTTTCCGGTAATTGCCACGCAGATCTATATGTTCGTCGCGCCGGGGCTTTATCGCAACGAGCGGCACGCGTTTCTGCCCTACCTCGTCGCCACGCCGATATTTTTCGTGATGGGATCGCTGGTGGTCTATTTCGTGGTCTGGCCGATGCTGGCGCGCTTTTCGCTGAGCATGCAGCAGGCCGGTGGCAACGGCCAAGCGACCATCGAGCTGTTGCCGAAGGTCGAAGACTACCTGTCGCTGATGATGAAGCTTATTCTCGCGTTCGGCATCGCCTTTCAGCTTCCGGTGATCCTGACGCTGCTTGGCCGCGTCGGCATCATCACCTCGGACCAGCTCAAGTCGAAGCGCCGCTATTTCATCGTCATCGCTTTTGTGATCGCGGCCGTGCTCACCCCGCCGGATGTGCTGAGCCAAATGTCGCTGGCGCTGCCGCTGGTCGCGCTCTATGAGGGCTCGATCTGGTCGGTGCGATTTGTCGAGAAGCGCGCGGCGGCTGATCGCGCGGCGGCAGCCGCTGCCGCCGCGGCGAATCCCGCGGAGTGATTGGCGCGTTTCGTTTGGGTTTTGGGCTATCGATTGATTCGTCATGCCCGGGCAAAAGGCGCGAAGCGCCGTCTTCAAACTGATGTCCCGGGCATCCACGTCTTGAGCGCATAACGATGCACGACATCCGCTTTATCCGCGATAATCCCGACGCGTTCGACCGCGCGCTCGCGCGCCGCGGGTTCGAGC
>JBAUGC010000788.1:0-2995 GCA_049679485.1 Xanthobacteraceae bacterium | reverse complement strand
CTTCCAATATGTGATAAAAACCGATCCAGCAGCAAAAATGCTCCCTACGAGCAGCGTTCGGCCTTCTTTAAAAAGCGAATCGACCAGCGGAATATATATTTCCGGCGGCAGCGTTTCGTTCTCGGTTTGACGCAGCGGAAACTCGGAACGCATGCTTCTTTATACCGTAGACAATCGACACAACTTTAAATAGTGCTAATAAGTATCGCTTAAAGGTATCTCCACCGGGTAAATTTAGATGGCCATATTTTGCGCCGAGCGTGAAATGTCGCGAGCGCGGATTGACAAAAATTTTTAGCATACGGTTAGGATACAATTATCCGTACGGCTCCGCGGAAATGCTTGACCATGCCGATGTCGCTCGCCGCCACCGGGAATCGCGGTGCGGCCGTTTCCGACGAAGTCTTGTGCTGTTACGCCACGCTTTGTGAGCGCATTCAGCGAATTTTTTCGAAATCGCCGTGACGGCCAAGACCGTCCTTGAAGCGGGTCGCTCCGGCGACACCGTCCGCGATTAGCGCCTCACGCCCATTGTACCATTCCTGGATCAGTGCCGCGCGCACGCTGAGCCCGTGGCTCTTGATGGCCGAACGGCGGTCGGCGCGGACGCAGACCTGCGGGAACCGCGCGATCTCCTGCGCTAGCTCTTCCGCTTTCCGCCGGGCGCCGCCTTTCGGCGTCACGTATTCGCACAGCCCGATATCCAGGCATTCTTCCGCCGGAACTTTGCGGCCAGTCAAAATGATCTCTAGCGCGCGTCCCTGACCGACTATGCGTGGCAGCCGCACCGTGCCGCCGTCGATCAGCGGCACGCCACAACGCCGGCAGTAGACGCCGAAATATGATTCTTGCGCCATTACCCGGAAATCGCACCACAGTCCGAGTTCCATACCGCCGGCGACGGCGGGGCCTTCGATCGCCGCGATGACAGGCTTGTCCAATTCGAGCCGCGAAGGACCGAGCGGTCCGCGCGGAATTTCACCACCATTGCCGCGAGGCCCTGCTGTAGGGATATCGAGTTCACCGAGCGGATATGCGGCATTCAGCGTGCTGGTATATTTGAGATCCCAGCCGGCGCAAAATGCGCCGCCGGCGCCATAGAACACCGCAACGGACGCGTCTTTATCGGCGTCGAATTCGAGAAAGGCCGCCGTTAACGCATCCGCGCTCGCCGGGTCCATCGCGTTGCGGGCTTCAGGCCGATCGTGAATGACCGTCCATACCGATCCGCTCTTTTCAACTCTGACTGCCATCTTCGATGTCCTCTTCCTGACGAGTCTTTACGTCTCGGCTCTTGCGGCGCCGTCTCGGCCGGCTATCGGCTGTTGAACGTCGGCACGCGCCGCTCGGCCATCGCTTTCACGCCTTCCTTGAAATCTTCGGTCTTGCGCAGGCGTGTTTGCTCGGCGAGTTCATGTTCAGTAGCTGTACGCACGCGGTCGGCCAGGTCGCCGCGCATGGTGGCGCGCGTCGCGATCAGGCCAAGCGGAGAATTCTCGGCGATCTCGGCGGCAAACGATAGCGCGGCTGTGCGCACCCGATCCTGCGGTACCAGAACGTCCGCAAGCCCTATGGCGTGCGCTTCACCGCCCGGGACACGGCGGCTGGTGTAGAACATCATCGCCGCCTTGGTCGGGCCGATAACAGCCGGCAACGTGACGGTCAGACCGAAGCCCGGATGAAAGCCGAGCCGGGTGAAGTTGGCGCAGAAGCGGGCTTCGGGACAGGTGACGCGAAAATCGCCCACCATCGCCAGACCGAGACCGCCGCCAACCGCTGCGCCATGTACTGCGGCGATGATCGGCTTTTTGGTCCGGAACAAGCGGTTGCCTTCGATATAAAGATGCGCGGTGCCGGGTCTCGGCCCGCCCAGCAATTCGCTGCCGCCGCGGTCGTCATTGCCGAAATTCGCTCCGGCGCAAAATGATTTTCCTTGCGCCGCCAGCACCAGTGCGCGGCAATCAGGATCGGCGTCGAGCGCCTCGAAGGCGGTGGCGATTTCCTTGATCAGCGCAACGTCGAAATAATTATTTGGCGGACGTCTGATCTCGACGAGCGCAACGTGGCCGGATTTGTCCACGCCGATATCCTTGAAGGGGCCCATGACACCGTCCTGCAATTGATTACTCGGCCGCGCCGCTGCGTTCCGCCGCCTGGACATCGCGCTTCACGATCAAGGCGTCGACGACGGAAAGTCCCTCGCCCTCGCCGTGCACGATGACCGGGTTGAGATCGATTGAATCAATCTCGTCGGCATGATCGGCAGCGAATTGTGACAGCCGGACCATCAGACCGGCGAGCGCATCAACGTCCGCAGGCGGCAGCCCGCGATAGCGCCCGAATACCGCAGCGGCCTTGAGACGGCCGATGAGCGCCCGTGCGCCGGCCCCATCGAGTGGCACAGGGGCGAGCAAGACGTCGTCCAGCGCTTCAACCATGATGCCGCCGAGACCGACCATCAGTAGCAGGCCCCAGGTCGGATCGCGATTGACACCAAGAATGACGTCGCGCCCGGGCGGCGCCATCGGCTGGACCAGCACGCCGTCGATTTGCGCTGTCGGCGCGTAACGTTTGGCCGCGGCGAGCACGCGATCGTAAGCGGTGCGCACCGCATTGGCGTCGACGAGATTCAATGCGACCGCGCCGGCTTCGGTCTTGTGCGGAATATCGGCGGATTGAACCTTGAGCGCGGCTGGCCATCCTACTGCCTGCGCTTTAGCGGCGGCTTCATCGCCGGAGTGCGCCAGTTCGCCCGCGTTTTCGGCTCCAATCCCGTAAGCTGCTAGGAGAGCACGTGCCCGATATTCGGTCAGCACCAAGGGAGCCGCCGCAAGCAGCGCCGCCACCTTTGTACGCGCGGCCGATACTGGCGCGCCGACGTTGGCCGGCTGCCGCGAGCGTTCGCGCAGCGCGCGGTAGTCCGCCATCGCGCGCATGGTGCGCGCGCAACCGTGCGCGCCGGTGAACAACGGATTGCCCGCTTCGTTCAGGATCT
>JBAUGC010000787.1:0-23406 GCA_049679485.1 Xanthobacteraceae bacterium | reverse complement strand
TCGCGTCATCGTCTTTGTTGACGGGGTTCTGACGCAGGAACTCGATGGTGAAACCCTCACCGAGCATCAATTAGTGACGGCGATAAACACCGGCGTGAAGCCGGCCTTCAAACCGGCTGCCTAGCGGCCGGACACGTCGCAGTCTGAAGGCTGCCGACAGACGATCAGGAGAACGCTACAATTGGCCGTGTCATCGTTTCTGTTGGCTCTAGCGACGCTGGGAGAACACTGTGTATTTGGCCTCAAGGAGTGATCCTGTCCAATCAAGTTTCGCCGAAGCGATCGGCGGCGGCGATGTCGCGGCTGGTTGGTTGATCGATGACGAGCACGGCGGGGCTTCGCGCGGCAAAGTCGGTTTGATCGAAATCGGGTCAGGCCGCACGGCGACGCTCGTCTCAGAGAAAAAATACGAACGCCTGTTGTTTGTCCTGGCTGGGCATGGCGCTGTGCGAGCCGACAACGTGAGTGCTGATCTTCGCAACGGATCGGTGATCTTCTTACCGACCGGCGGTGCCGCCGAGGTGCAGGCGCGTGACGATGGTTTGCAGCTGCTACTGATCCAGGGAAGCATCGCGGCCGAGCGCGGTCCGGGAAAGACGGCATCGCAAGGTGCCAGCCCGGCGAACGCTGAACCGTTGATCACGCATTTGGAGAAAGTGGAAAACGTCCCGTTCCATCGTCCCGAACTCGGCTTCCTGCACGTCGCCGCCCGATGGCTGGTGGATGCGAAGTCCGCGAGCGCTCGATCACTCGTTGTCGGACAAAGCACATTCGTGCCCGGTGCCGCTCATCTCCTGCACAAACATCATCATGGCGATGAGTTTTTTTATGTGTTTGAAGGTCGCGGCTGTCATCTGATAGAGGGCCGCGAAATCCCCATGCAGCCCGGCGACGTGGTGTTTGCCCCACGCGAAGAATGGCATGGATTTCGGAACACGGGCGATCAGCCGGTCCGCGCCATCTTTGGTTACTTCGGCGTCGCCTCGCTTGAGGACGCCGGATACGAGGTCCACGAACAAGGCAAACGGGCGAGCGGATAGCGACCGGAAAGCCGGTCCTTGAAAATTCTCGCTATGTGGCCCCCAGCATGACACTGCGCAGCCAGCAGAACGCCGGGTCATAGGCAAATCGCGAGTGCCAGATCAGATGTTCGGTGAAAGAGGGCATCTCGAATGCCACCGCGAGCGTGCGCAAGCCCGACCAGCCCAGCGCCATCTCCATCATGCGGCTCGGCAGAATTCCGACGGAACTTGTGCCGCGCACCAACGCGGGAATGACGTTGAAGCTGGAAACATTCATCACCGGATTGGCCCGTTTGCGGGTGCTGCCGATTCGCAGTTCGCTCGTTTGCATCGTGACACCGGTAAATTGGGCCATCACGTGAGGAAACTCGAACAGCTGTTCCAACGTGACGATGCCGCGCAACGGGTGATCGTCGTCCACGACGCAGCTGTAGACTTCCGAGAACAGCAGATCGGAACGCAACAGCTCGTCGCCCTCCGCCTCGGCCTGGCTGTAAGGATTGCCGGTTACGCACAGATCGACCGCGCCGCTGCGCACATAATCGAGCGGCGAATTGATCGGCACGATGTCGTAGCTGAGATAAGGCGCCTGTTTCTCGATGCGCCGGAATACCGCCGACAGGTACACCATCGTGCTGTAATCGGACGCCATGATCCGGAAGCGGCGGCGATCCTTCTGCGGTTCAAACAGCGGTTTTGCCGAAATCGTCGAATCGATCTGCAGGATCGTC
This sequence comes from Xanthobacteraceae bacterium, assembly GCA_049679485.1. Classification (GTDB taxonomy): domain Bacteria; phylum Pseudomonadota; class Alphaproteobacteria; order Rhizobiales; family Xanthobacteraceae; genus BOG-931. Next base: position 21,653 of record JBAUGC010000787.1, on the reverse strand, counting down.
TGACGGACCGATATCGCCAGCGATTGCGCAAACGGCGACAGATCGTAGCGGCGGCCGTTGCGCACCAGGAGTTCGTCGTCGAATTGCTCGCGCAGCCGCCGCAAGATGCCGCTCATCGTCGACTGGGTGACGTGCATCTTTTTTGCCGCTCGCGTGACGTTCTTTTCCGCGAGCAGCGCATCGAGTGACGTGAGCAGATTGAGGTCGAAATTCTGCATAAATATCAATCATTTAATTCGCGGCCCCAACCATCGGCCTGGCCGATACTTCAAGTCGGAAAACTCAATTTGTCAACACTGGGTGGAGGTGGGAGCGTCGCCTCAGAACAACATCTGATGGAGGAAAACGTGCAGTTAGCAGCCAAGACTGTGCCTTTTGCCGCCAAGCAGGACAGAACCGAATTTTCGGTCTTGCTCGAACGGGCCCGCCAACTGAAGCCGATCTTCCGCGATGCCGCGCGAGATACCGAAATGAACCGCCGGGTCTCGAAGAAGACCATGGACCATTTGCGCGACGCCGAGCTCACCAAGCTGGTGCGGCCGGCGCGGTTCGGCGGCTTCGAATACGGCCTCACTGAACTGGCGCAAGTTGCATTCGAACTGGGTTCGGTCTGCGGCAGCACCGGTTGGTGCGGCTCGCTGGCGATGTGTTACCAGTGGATGATGTCGTACTTCCCGCTCGAAGCGCAGCGGGACGTGTGGAGCGACCCCGACAATCTGGTCGCCGGTTCTTATCTTCCGAGCAAGGAGTGCGAAATCGTCCCGGGCGGCATCAAGCTCGCCGGCACCTGGCCCTATGCGAGCAATTGCGAGAACAGCCAGTGGCTGATGCTCGGTGCATTGCTGCAAAATTCCAAGGGTCCGCCGGACGTCATGTGGTGTCTGGTGCCGATCGCCGACATGGTGGTCGATCAGGACACCTGGTTCACCAGCGGACTGCAGGGTACCGGCAGCAAGAGCGTGCGCATCGAAAAGCCGGTCTTTGTTCCGGACCGCCGGATGATCCGATTTGCCGACATTGTTACCGGAACGGTGCCGGGCAAACAGATCGACAACAACAACATGAGCCAGTTCGGCTTCACAACGTTCGGGCCGACCGCATTGGTCTCGCCGGTCCTCGGCATGGCGCAGGGAGCGCTCGATGCCTTCGTTCAGATGGCACAGACCAAAGTGCGTGCGGCGAAGCCGGGCATGATCGTGCCGATGGCGAACTCGCCGCTGATCCAGAGCAAGATTGGAGCAGCGTCAGCGACGATCGAGTCGGCGTTCACACTGCTGGTCTCGAGCGTGACCGCCGCCGAAGACAAAGTACGCCGCGGGGAGCCGTTGGAAGTCGCCGAGCGCATCGCCATCCGCCGCAACCAGGGCTTTGCCGCCAAGCAGTCGGTCTCCGTGGTCAACGACCTGTTCGCAAAAGAAGGGGCGGCCGGCAGCGACCTTGCGGCGCCGCTGCAACGCTTCTGGCGCGACGCCAATGCCGCGGCTCTTCATCTTAGTCTCGACTGGGAACCGATCGCGTCGATGTACGGCCAGCAACGGCTCGGACTCGATCCGGTTGGTCTTTATTGAGTCGGCAGCCGATGATGAACACTCAGCCTCGAGGCAGGAGTTTAAGCCGCACTGGATGTCCGGCCGACGACGGTCGCCAAGGCGAGCAGCTCTCGGCCAATGCGAAGCTCGCGCTCCGCCGCCTTGCCAGCTCGGTGAGCGTCGTGACCTGCCGCCACGATGGACGGGATTATGCAATGACCGCCACCGCCGTCAGTGCGCTAAGCATGGAGCCGCCTTCCATGCTGGTTTGCGTCAATCGATCTGCGGCGTTCCACGGAGCACTCAACGGGGCGAGCGAATTTGCAATCAACATCCTCAGCCGCGCGCACGTGGATATTTCGCGGTTGTGCAGCGGCGGCGCCAGCCCGGAAAGCCGGTTCAATGTCGGTAACTGGGACACCAACGCGCCGGCCCCGATCCTCATCGATGCCCAGGCTGCGATTGTCTGCCGCAAGGACAAGGCGCTGGAATACGGGACTCACACCGTCTTCATGGGCCGGATCATCTCCACGGCCATGAATGGCGCCGTGGATCCGCTCATCTACGTCGACGGACAATATGCCGGCCATGCCGCCTGACGGTTGTGATATGCTTTCTTACCCGCGGCTTTAAGGGCCGATACGCACTTGAATTCCCGATGAAGAAAGCTAGTTCATAATAGTAAATCCGGCCTGTTGACAGAGCGCGCCGGAACAGCAAACGATGAGGCCAAATAAGTCTGTCAGGGAGGACTTGGAGCACGATGAATGTGGATGAGCGGGTCGCCCGGCTCACGCAGAAAATGTTGCGGCGGAAGTTCTACGCCGTCATCTCGAAGGCTTCGCCAACGCCCGAGAAACTAAAGGCGCTCCTCCCCGAGCATCTGGAATACATGATCGGGCTGGAGCGGCGCGGTTTCCTGTTTGCTTCGGGCCCCTTGGCAGACGGCGCCGGTCCGCCGACCGGGGCCGGGTTGACCATCTTGCGAACGGCGAGCATGGAAGAAGCCCGCGCGCTGGCGGAAGCGGACCCGTTCGTTAAAAACGGGCTGCGAACTTTTGACTTGAAGGAATGGACGATCATGGAGGGGACATTGGGGTTGCGGGTCAACCTGTCCGATCAGTCCGTCGAGGTCGCGTAAGGACTGGATACCGACATGGAGACGGTTGGCTTCGTCGGGGTCGGCAAGATTGGAATGCCGATCTCGCAAAACCTGATCAAGAGCGGTTATCGCGTCGTCGGCTATCGCCGCGGTTCGCTCGCCGAGTTCGAGCAGATCGGCGGCGTGCCGGCGCGCTCGCCGGCGGAAGTCGGCGAACAGGCCGATGTGGTGTTTTCCTGCCTGCCGTCCGATGAAGCGCTTGAGGAAGTGGTCCAAGGCCCCCGTGGTCTGGTGCATTCGGCGCGACCGGGTCAGGTCGTGGTCGAACTCGGTTCCTATCCGGTTCCGGTCAAGGCGCGGCAGATCGAGCCGCTCGCGCACAAAGGCGCTGTCTTCGTCGACGGCGAAGTTTCCGGCACTCCGGGCATGGTCTCGGCGCGCAAAGCCGTGGTCTATCTTGCGGGCGACGAGCAGGCCTGCAAAAGGATCGAGCCGGTGGTCGCCGGCTTTGCCGATTCCTGCATCTATTTCGGACCATTCGGCGCGGCGAGCCGGGTCAAGCTGATCAACAACCTGCTGGTGGCGATCCACATCGCGGCGACGGCGGAAGCGATGGCGCTCGGCGTAAAGGCCGGCGTAGACGTGCCGCTCATGATCAATGCGATCGCGACCGGCAGCGGCGGCTCGACCCAGTTCGGAATTCGCGCGCCATGGATGGCGGAGCGCCGTTTCAAGCCGGTGCAGGGAACCATACCGGGGCTGCAACACTACATCGACATGATCGGCAACTTTGCCGACGAGGTCGGCGTGGCAACGCCGCTGCTGGATCGCACCGCCGAACTGTTCGAGCGCTTTGTAGCGATGGGGCTGTCCGACTGCGACGGCACCGCTATGATCGACGTCATCAGCTCGCTGCCACGCGAGTCAAACAACGGCAAAGGGCCAAAAGGGCCCGCAAATTAAAAGAGGAGAATAACATGATCCGCGTCAGCAAGATCGCTCACGCCAGTTATGAGACGCCCGATCTCGACCAGCAGATCGAATATTATACCGACATTATCGGGCTCACGCTCGCCGCCAAGGAAAAGGACAAGGCGTATCTGGCTTCCACCATCGATCACCATTCCGTGGTGCTGCAGCGCGGCCCGAAGGCCGAATGCCTGCGTCTCGGTTTCCAGATCGCGACCGACGCCGATCTCGGCGAGTTTGAGAAACAGGTTGCCGGCCACGGCATCAAGACCACCCGTAAGAAGGATCCGGAACCTTCGATCGCCGACATGGTGACCTTTCCCGATCCGAAGGGTACGATCATTGAAGTGTTCAAGCGCGATGCCTTTTCGCACCAGAAATTCCAAAGCAAGGGCATCGTGCCGCACAAGCTTGGCCACGTTGCCTTCCACGTTACCGACGTGAAGCACGTCACCAAGTTCTATTGCGACGTGCTCGGCTTTCGCGAATCCGACTGGATGGCCGATTTCTTTTCCTTCCTGCGTTGCGGGCCGGATCATCACTCCATCAACCTGATGGAGACCGGCTCGAACCGTCATTTCCACACTGCCTTCGAACTGCGCGATTGGGGTCACATGCACGAGGCCTGCGACTTCCTCAGCCTGCACGGCTACAAGCTCTTGTGGGGCCCCGGCCGGCACGGCATCGGCCACAATCTCTTCGCCTATCATCGCGCGCCCAACGGTCTCATCACCGAGACCTTTGCCGAGCTCGACCAGGTCAACGAGGCGCTCGGCTATTTTGAGCCGCGGCCCTGGCACCGCGACAATCCGCAGCGCCCGAAAGTCTGGGAGAAGGATCCCTCAGCCTCTAACCTGTGGGGCGTCATGCCAGGCGACGAGATGATGCACTGAGAAGTCGGTGCGTCAGGCGGAAGCGAGAAAAGTCCGGGAGAACGTCCATGCTTGCCCTTTGGCGCGCAGCTTTTGTAGCTGCCGCCGCCGCCATTTTGCTCCTCTCCGCGCCGGCGATGGCGGCCGATCCGGTTAAGGTCGGCTTCAGCATGGCACTCACCGGCGGGGTGGCGCAGAACGGCAAGCAGCTGCTGCTCGCGCTACAGATGTGGCGCGACGACGTCAACGCCAAAGGCGGCCTTCTCGGCCGTCCCGTCGATCTGATCTTCTATGACGACCAGAGCAATCCGTCGAACGTGCCCGGCATCTACAACAAGCTCATCAACGTCGACAAAGTCGATTTGCTGCTCGGTCCTTACGCGACCAACATGGCCGCAGCGGCAATGCCGGTTATTGTTGAGAACAAGAGACTCACCATCAGCATGATGGCGGTCAGCATCAACCGCCATTTCAACTATCCAAAGTATTTCTCGATGCTCTCGACCGGCCCGGACGGAGTGAAAGCGTTCACCAAAGGCTTTTTCGATCTGGCGGGGCAGCAGAACCCAAAGCCGCAGACGGTCGCGATGCTGTCGGGCGACGCCGAGTTCGCGCGCACCTCAGCAGACGGCGCGCGCGAGAACACTACGGCTGACGGTTTCAAGATCATTTATGACAAGAGCTATCCCCCGGCGACCACGGATTTTGCACCGACCGTGCGCGCCATTCAGGCCGCAAATCCCGACATCGTGTTCGTCGCCGCGTATCCGCCGGACACGGTCGGCATTGTCCGGGCGGCCCACGAAATCGGGCTCAAGCCGAAAATGTTCGGCGGCACCATGATCGGATTGCTGATCACGCCGATCAAGACTCAGCTTGGTCCGATTCTTGACGGCCTCGTCATCATGCAAAGCTTCGTGCCGGCGCCGACCTTCAACTTCCCTGGCGTCGCCGACGTGCTCAAGCGCTATCGCGCCATCGCTGCCGGTGAGAAGATCGATCCACTGGGTTACGGCTTTGTGCCGTTCGGTTATGCCGCCGGGCAGGTGCTGGCGCAGGCGGTGGAAGGAGCCAAGAGCCTGGATTCCGACAAGCTCGGCGCTTACATCCACAGCCACAAATTTGAAACCGTCGTCGGCGAAGTCCAATACGGCGCAGACGGGGAGTGGACGCAGGGGCGCACTATGTTCACGCAATTCCAGAATGTGGCGCCGAATGATTTCGAGCAGTTCGCTAACGGCAAGGTGGAGCCCGTCCTGTGGCCGCCGGCGTACAAGACCGGCGACATGATCTATCCCTACGCCGACGCGCAAAAATAAGGCCGCTCCCGATCAATCCGCCTTGCCGCCGAGTTGTTTAAGCTTGGCGAACACGGCCTCGACATTGAGATCCTCGGACTTTTTCGCGGCGGCGGCCGCGACGGCAGGCGTAGGTTCAGGCTCTTCTTTTGGCGCCGTGGTGACTGACGCTGGAAGCAGCGTCGCACCCTGGGTCTCGGCCGGCGCCGGTTTCTCCTTCGCGGCGCGCTGAACCTCGAGATCAAGATCGATCTGCGAGCAAAGCCCGAGCGTCACCGGGTCGAGCGGGGACAGGTTCGCCGAGTTCCAGTGGGTGCGTTCGCGGATTGCCTGGATGGTCGATTTGGTGGTTCCGACGAGCCGCATGATCGCGCTGTCTTTCAGCTCCGGATGGTTGCGCACCAGCCAGAGGATGGCGTTCGGCCGGTCCTGCCGGCGCGATACCGGCGTGTAGCGCGGACCCTTCTTCTGCTTCGCCTCGGGCAGACGGACTTTCGGATCGGCGATGTGCAGGTGGTGGTCCGGATGAGCTTCAGCGTCGGCGATCTCTTCGCGGGTGAGTTGCCCGGTCAGGATCGGATCCAGACCCTTGATGCCTTGCGCGGCGTCGCCGTCGGCGATTGCCTTCACCTCCAGCGGATGCAGATTGCAGAACTGCGCGATCTGGTCGAAAGACAGGGCGGTGTTCTCGACCAGCCATACGGCCGTTGCTTTCGGCATCAGGGGCGCGATAGTCATGACCAAATCTCCCTTGCGCTCCGCCCGCCCGTCCGGGCGAAGCCTTTTACGTCATCAGAGATGACTTGAAAACGGCCGGAATATAGGTGGCCCGGCGGCCACGTGCAACCGGCGTGACTTGCAGAACCGCCACGATTTGTCACAAAAGAAGCGGCAAACGCGGTTCCCGCGCCAAAACGGAGCGTCCTGTGGCCGAGACGGCCGCCGAAATCCTTAACGCCTATCGCGCTGGAGCCGTCAGCCCCGAGGATATCGTCGCCCGGAGTTTCGCGCGCATTCGCGAACACGGCGATCCGGCAATCTTCATCGCGCTGCGCGAGGAAGCCGAGGTCATCGCCGAGGCGCGTCAGCTTGCGCAGAACGGCGACAAAACGCTGCCGCTGTTTGGCATTCCGGTAGCCATCAAAGACAACATCGACGTCGAGGGACTGCCGACGACGGCGGCGTGCCCGGCGTACAGCTATCGCCCGACCCGGGACGCCGCATGTGTGGCGCGGCTGCGCGAAGCGGGAGCGCTCATTCTCGGCAAAACCAATCTCGATCAGTTCGCGACCGGCCTCGTCGGTGTGCGCTCGCCTTACGGCATCTGCCGCAACCTGTTTGATCCGAAGCTGATCCCCGGCGGATCAAGCACGGGTTCCGCGATTGCGGTGGCGGCGGGGCTGGCGCCGCTTGCGCTCGGCACCGATACCGCGGGATCGGGCCGGGTGCCGGCCGGATTCAGCAACATCGTTGGCTTAAAGCCGAGCCGGGGTGTCATTTCGACGGCGGGCGTGGTGCCGGCGTGCCGTACGCTCGATTGCGTATCGGTTTTCGCGCTGACGGTTGATGACGCGACGGCAATGCTGAACGTGGTCGCCGGGCTCGACGTCGCCGATCCATTTTCGCGCGCACGCCCGATGCACGCCGTTGGGCCGGTGCCGAGCGGCGTCAGACTCGGCGTGCCGCTTTCAGGTCAGTGCCTGTTCTTCGGCGATCGCGCCTCGGAAGCCGCCTATCAGGCGGCCGTGGCCCGATTTGCCGAGCTCGGTGCAAACATCGTCGAGTTCGACATCGAACCGTTCTACGCAGCGGCGCGGTTGCTCTACGAAGGGCCGTGGGTCGCCGAGCGGTATCTGACCGTGCGCGCACTGATCGCGTCAGCGCCGGAATCGCTGCATCCGGTGACGCGGCAGGTGCTGCTCGCAGGTGCGCACGGCACCGCCGCTGAAGCATTCGCCGCGTTCTATCAGCTCGAGGCGTTACGGCGTGTGCGCGATCACACATTCCGTACCATCGACGCGATGTTGCTGCCGACCGCGCCGACGATCTACACGATCGAGCAGGTCTTCGCCGATCCGATCGGGCTCAACAGCCGGCTCGGGACCTACACCAATTTTGTCAATTTGCTCGACATGTGCGGACTTGCTGTGCCGGCCAGCATGCGGCCCGACGGCACGCCATTCGGCATCACGCTGCTCGCGCCCGCGGGTGAGGATGCGGCGCTGGGGGCGATCGGTCGTGAATTTCACAAGGCCAGCGGCCTGCCGCTCGGCGCTCTCAAACAGCCGCAGCCGGCGTTGGCGTCGCCGGTCGCAATGCCGGCGGAAGGTGAAGTGCCGATCGCGGTGGTCGGTGCGCACCTTTCGGGCATGCCGCTAAACGGCGAATTGCGCTCGGTCGGCGGCCGCCTCGTTGAGCGCACCACGACCGCGCCGCATTACCGGCTCTATGCGTTGTCCGGCACTAAACCGGCCAAACCCGGCTTGCTGCGTGTCAAAAACGGCGCCGGCGCTGCGATTGAGGTCGAAGTCTGGTCGCTATCGGAGATTGCTTTCGGCCGTTTCGTCGCCGCGGTGCCGCCGCCGCTTTCGATCGGCACGCTCGAACTCGACGAGGGCCGGTCGGTCAAAGGCTTTTTGGTCGAGGCCGAAGCGGTCGCGGACGCACGCGACATTTCCAGCTTTGGTGGCTGGCGCGCGTTCATGGCGCAGGAAGATTTGTTGGCGTGATTAGGGCGCTGCACTCCGGCAACGGGGGTTCTTTCTCCCAACTACTCCGCGGCGGTGGCGCGCTCTTCCTGCTCGATAATTCGTTTTAGGACACGGCGCATGACAATTCCTGGTTCGTCGGAGGCCATATGCCGTTCGGCGCGCGAATCGAGCGGCACGTCGGGGTCGGTCGTCTCCAGCACGTCCTTATCTTCGAGGGTTACCGCACGATCGAAGGCCACCACCTTTTCCGCATCAATGCCCCGGTTCTGTTCAATCAGGCAGAATTGCACGAACTGGGTGCGATCGTTGGCGATCGGCACCTGACAATTGACGATGAGATGCGGCGGCCCGCCGTCGGTATAGTTGATGCGGATGCGCATCGTGAACGGGGCATACCAGGTGCAATCAAAAACGCGCTCATTCGTGGTCTGTTGCGCGTGGTGCGCGATGCTGACTCCTATGCGGCTTGTATAGGTCAAGCCGCCGTCGAACTCCTGAACCACGGTGTCGCGCGCGAGCAGATGGTCGGGTGTGCCAAATGTGCCGAGATGCACGAACCCGGGATGTGCCATGTCGAGCTCGTTCTCCATCACGCGTAACCCGGCCACGTTCCAGGTCTCGTAGAATTCGTGCACAATCGTGAAAGCGCCGGTCTCCGCCTCCGGAATGCGCGGGATGTCGTAAAGCGGCTCGTCCAAGGCGACCCACGCATAGCCATAGCGCTCCCGGCAGCGGAACGCGTTGACGCGGATCGACGGGCTCGGCGCGCGTTCGGGGAATTGCGGCATCAGCACGCACTGACCATCGCGCCGGTATTGCCAGCCGTGATAGGGACAGGCGATGAGTCCAGCGCAGATCTTGCCGAGCGACAAGCGCGCCGAGCGGTGGCAGCAGCGATCCTCGAGGGCCGCCGGTACACCTTGCTCATCGAGGAACAGAGCGAGCGCCTGGCCGAGAAGCTCGAACCGTTGGGGGCCAGTCTTGAGGTGCTCGATCGGGATTACCGGATACCAGAACCGGCGGAATACCGGATGATTCATGACCAGCACGGCGATCTCCTGTCGTCTCGCCGGACTTTTCGTGCAAGCGCCGTGCCGTATTTCTTCGATTATCTCGGCTCGTCGATAAGGCTCACATGGGCTGCGACGACGCGCCAGCCCTCGGGAAAACGCACCCAAGTCTGCATCTGCCGGCCGACTATGCCCGGTACGCTGGCGCGGTGGAACAGGGTCGAGGCGACAGCGTGATCGCGGCCGTAGGTGCTGATGACCGTCCTTGAGATCGTGCGCGGGCCCGGCGGCGCGCGGGCAACACGAAACGCTTCGATCTCCTCATAGCCGTAAAGAATCTCGGTGCCGCCATAGCGGATTGTCCGCGGGTCATTGCGGAATGTGGAATTGAGTGTTGCGACGTCGTTCTCGTTCAGCGCTTTCTCATAGCGATCGAACGCGGCTCTCACTTCGGCGACGACCTCCGGCAGGTCGATCTCCATTTTCATAATCTCCGATATTCTCATGCGTGTCCGTACGGCGCAGTAAAGTCCAGCTTCGGCCCTTTGGGCACGACTCCGCTCGGATTGACCATGCGCAGGCTGCCGTAATAGTGCAGCTTGCACTGGTCGATGTCGCACGTGGCGGCGATGCCGGGCATCTGGTAGAGCGCTTGCGTGTACCGCCACAGAGCGGGATATTCATAGATGTGGCGCCAGTTGCACTTGAACAGCCCATAGTAGATCGCGTCGAATCGGAACAGTGTGGGAAATAGGCGCCAGTCGGCCTCGGTGATCGTTTCACCCAAGAGATAGCGGCTATTGGCCAGCCGCTCCTCAAGCCAGTCGAGGGTCTCAAACAGCTCCGTGACCGTCGGGTCATAGACCTCCTGCTTGGTCGCTAAGCCGCACCGATAGACGCCGTTGTTCAACGTCTCGTAGACGCGCGTGTTGATAGCGTCGATCTCGGCACGAAGAGCTTCCGGATAGTAGTCCGTATGTTCGCCGGTCAAGAGGCCGAAAGGCCCGTTGAAGATGCGTATGATGTCCGAGGACTCGTTGTTGACGATGGTGCCCGTCTTCTTGTCCCACAGCACCGGCACGCTGACGCGTCCGCTGTAATGCGGATCGGCCTGCGTGTAGAGTTGATGAACGAAGCGCGCGCCGGTGATCGGGTCGGGCTGCTTAAACTTCCAACCGCCTTCCAACAGCAATGGATCGACCACGCTCATCGACACCACGCCTTCGAGCCGTTTGAGCGCGTGAAAGATCATGGTGCGGTGGCACCAGGGGCATGGATTCGCCACGTAAAGATGGTAGCGCCCGGCCTCGACCGGAAATGGCGGGCTGCCATCGGCGCTAATGAAAGCGCGGAATACGGTCGCCGGCCGGACGAAGGCGCCGCCTTTGCGGTAGCTCTCGTCGTTGTCAGTCCATTCGCCGTCGATGAGTATTCCCACGGTCCGCACTCAGCCATCCGTTTTGGTGTTGTTGCGAAGAGAAAGTCGCAGACGAGCCGGGCGATTGCAACCGAGCTGGATGCCGTGGAACGCTTTCTCCGTGGAGCCGAAATTTTTGGAATAAAACAATCCCATCCGCCTGGATTCCCGCTTGCACGATCAGCGGCGCCGTCCGAGGCGTTGCTGGCGCCAAGATGGGGTCGACCTGACAGAACGATTTGAAGACCTAAATTAGCGGTACGAGCGGCGCATTTTGCGGCTTCACGACCAGCGAAGCCGGTATTAAGGGGCTGGCGGGTGAGCTGCGATCAAAATTCCACGGGTCGCATCGCCGCGGCAACACCTTGCATTTCCAGCGCATGCGCGATGCGCAAAGCCACGTCCTCGCGCCACGGCGCCGCAATGACCTGCACCGCGATCGGCAGCCGCGTCAGCGGCACCGGCACGGCGACGACTGGCAGTCCGATGAAGGAGATCGGCTGCGTGTAGAGCCCGAGGTTGGGCCGCACCGGCATTTCGACGTCGCCGAACATGAAGGTCTGTTGCCCGATCAGCGGGGCGGTGCAGGGCGTCGCCGGTGCCAAAATGGCGTCGACTTCATCGAACAGTTTGAGCATCTCGCCGCGGTACCAGCGGCGGAATTTCTGCGCCTTCACCACCAGCGAGGCCGGCACCATGGCGCCGGCGATCAGCCGGTCGCGCACGGCGGGATCGAAGTCTTCGGCGCGCCGGCGCAGACGATCGAGATGCAGGCTTGATCCCTCGCTCGCGGTGATGATGAACGCCGCTGAGCGTGCGCGCTCAACTTCGGGAAGCTCGATATCGCGGTTGGCCCCAAGCGCCACCGCCACGCGGTCGATGGCGTAGACCGGCTCCGCCGCCAGGCCCTTGAAATATCCGCCGGCGACCGCGATGCGCAGTCCGTCGATACCCCGGTCGAGAAGCGGAGTGACAGGCTCGGGCGCGCGGTCGCCGCAAACCGGATCGCGTGGGTCGTAACCCTGCATGGCATCGTAGGCGAGAGCCAAATCGCGCGCCGTGCGCGCCAGCGGGCCGACGTGATCGAGGCTGGTCACGAATGGAAAAGCGCCGGCGCAGCTCAGCCGGCCGTAGGTCGGCTTGAGACCAAACACGCCGCACAGTGACGCCGGCACGCGGATCGACCCGTTGGTGTCGGATGCCAGCGTCAACGGCACCAGACCGCCGGCGACCGCCGCGGCCGATCCGCCAGAGGACCCGCCGGTCATGTGATTGAGGTCGTGCGGATTGCGCGACGGGCCGTCGTGCACGTTCTCGCCGGTGAAATCGTAGGCGTACTCACCCATGTTGAGCGCGCCGACAAGGATGGCGCCGGCCGCTTCGAGGCGCTCGATCAGTGTGGCGTCACGGATCGCGGGTGTTGCGTCGCGATTGATCTTCGAGCCGGCGATGGTCGCAAGGCCGGCGATATCGAACAAATTTTTGACAGCAAATGGCACGCCGGCAAGGGGAGGCGGCGGTTCGCCTCGTCCTAGCGCTGCGTCGACCGCTTGCGCGCGGAGGAGGGCGCGCTGCTCGGTGATTGCGGTGAGGGAATTGAGCAGCGGATCGCACGAGCGGATCCGCGCCAGCGTCGCCTCGACGACGGTCAGCGCGCTCGTGCGGCCGGCATCGAGCGCCGCGACGATTTCGGCCGCCGTGCTCCAGGTGAAATCGCGGGCCGCCGTCTCAAGCACGGAACACCGGCGCCGGCTCGACGTCGTCGGGCAACGAAAACTGATCGACGAGCGCTGCGTGTTTGAGGATCACATGCAGGTTACGCTTGACGCCGGCGCGCCACGCCGGATCGATCCGGAGCGAAAGCGCCTGCGCGCTCGCCGCGACCAATGCATCGAAGACATCGGGTCCTTTCGCCGCCGCGGCCGTCCGAATCTCTCGCAATGTCTTGCGCGATGTTCTGGCCGAGCTTTTGCGATGGACCGGCGGCTTGGCGGACCGCGTACGTTTAACCGGCTTTGCCAACCGATGCTTTTTCTGTTTCTGGTTTATCTTCCGGGCCATGCTCTGACTTCTGCGGCAGAAACTCTTCGGCGAAATGGCACGCTACCTGCCGATCGCCGAACCGGCGCAATGCCGGCATCGCAGTTTCGCACGTTTCGGTCCTGCGGGAACAGCGGCTGTAGAAGCGGCACACATTCGGATCGGGATCAATCGGGCTCATCGGCTCGCCCGTCAGTCGCAGCCGCTCCCGGCCGTCGGTGTCAAATCGCGGCACGGCCGCGACCAGCGCCTGGGTGTAGGGGTGGAGCGGATGCTCGAATACCTCCCCAGCGGGCCCGGATTCAACGATCTTGCCGAGATACATCACCAGCACGCGATCGCAAATCAGCCGCACCACGGAAAGGTCGTGCGACACGAACAGATAGCTCATGCCGAATTCCCGCTTCAGCCGCTGCAGGAGTTGAAGAATGACGACCTGAACGGAGACGTCGAGCGCCGCGGTCGGCTCATCGAGCACGAGCAGATCCGGTTCGACGGCGATAGCGCGGGCGATGCCGACGCGGGCCCGCTGGCCGCCCGAGAGCTGATGCGGGAAGCGATAGAGCAGTTGCACCGGCAATCCGCATTGGCGTGCCACCGCTTCGACCTTTTTCGTCAGCGCTTCACCGCGCAATTTGCGCAGGCGGCGCAGCGGATCGGCGATGGCATCGAACGCGGTGAAGCGCGGATTGACGCTGTCGCCGGCGTCCTGGAACACCATCTGGATGCGGGCGCGATCGGGATCGCGGGCAAACTCGCGCGCCGGAGTGAGTGACAGCTCGCGCGTCCCAAGCTTGACGCTACCGTCGCTGGCGTCGATCAGGCGTGTCAGGGCACGGACCAGGGTCGACTTGCCGCAGCCGGACTCGCCGACTAGCCCGACCGTCTCGCCCTTGTTGATGACGAAACTCACATCGTCGACGGCGTGCACTTTAGGCAGCTTCTCCACACCGCCGGAGAGACGGCGCCGCAGTGAAGCCCACGCTCCCGCGGTTCCGCCAACGGGGAAAAGCTTGGAGAATTCGACGACGTCGAGGAGGGCGGTCATGGTGGACTCATCGGCAACGGGTTCCAGCAGGCCACGTTGTGTGCAGCGTCCGCGATTGGCTGCGGCAGCCGCTGATTGCAAGCGCTGACCTTGCGCGGGCACCGTTCAGAATAGCGGCACGGCGGCAGATCGGTCCGGCGCAGATCGGGCAACGAACCCGGGATCGAGGCAAGCTCATCGAGGCTCGCCGCTGAGTCGGGCGTCGCAGCGATCAGTTCCGCCGTATAGGGGTGACGCGGCCGCGCGAACAGCTCTAGGGTCGGCGCGCTCTCGACTACGTGACCGGCGTGCATGACGACGATGCGTGCGGCGCGCTGGCCGGCGAGCGCAAGGTCGTGGGTTATGAAGATCGTCGCCATGCCGAGTTCGGTCGCCAAGTCTGAAATCAGATCCATGATGACTGCCTGCGTGGTCACGTCGAGGCCAGTCGTCGGCTCGTCGGCAATCAGCAGAGAAGGCTTTGCCGCAAGCGCAATCGCGATCATGACGCGCTGGCACATTCCGCCGGACATTTCGAACGGATAGGCCTTGGCGCGGCGCGCCGGATCGGTGATACCGACCGCACGCAGCATCTCGATCGCCTGGGCCGGCGCCTGTCGGCCCGGCACGTTGCCGTGGCGGACGAGCACATCGGCGATCTGGCGCCCGACCGGACGGATCGGGTTGAGCGCGGTGCGCGGGCTCTGAAAGATCATCGCGATTTCGCGTCCGCGGACGTTGGCGAGCTGGCTGGGTGTGGCCGAAAGCAGATCGAGACCGCCGAGCATCGCCTTGCCGCCGGTGACGCGGCCGGCGGGATCAAGAATGCCCATGACGGCATAAGCGGTAACCGATTTGCCCGATCCCGACTCCCCGACCAGCGCGATCGTCTCGCCCTTGGCGATAGCGAAACTTGCGTTATCGATCGCGCGAACGGTCCCGGAGCGGGTGCGGAACTCAACGCACAAACCTTCTACGCTCAGCGCCGGCGCCACGGTCATGTACGCCTCCGCGGATCGACGATATCCCGCATCCCGTCGCCGAGCAGATTGAAGCAGAACACCGCGACCATCAGCGCAACGCCGGGGAAGAATGCGATCCACCATTCGCCGGAGATGATGTTGGCGGCGCCTTCCGCCACCATGATCCCCCATTCGGGGGTCGGCGGCCGCACGCCAAGCCCGATGAAGGACAGTCCTGCGGCGTTGAGAATGGCGTAGCCCATGGTGAGCGACATCTGCACCACCAGGATGGGAAAGACATTCGGCAGAATCTGAAACGCGACGATGCGCCATTCGCTGTTGCCGGACAGCCGCGCGGCTTCGACGAAGCCGGCATCGCGGCGCACGTTGGCCTCGGCGCGGGCGACCCGCACATAGAGCGGGAAGTTGATGATCGCGGTCGCCAAGACGATGTTCTGCACAGTGTTGCCGAGCGCGGCGACGATCCCCATGGCGAGCACGAACAGTGGAAACGCCATGATAGTATCGGCAATGCGGCCGACGATGCGGTCGGTCCAGCCGCCGAAATATCCGGCGGCGACGCCGGCGAGTCCTCCCATGAGAAACACCAGCACCACCGAAGCCACGGCGATGGTGAAATCGAGCCGCGTGGCGACGACGACGCGGCTGAAAATATCGCGGCCGAGCTGGTCGGTACCGAACCAATGTCCCACCGAGGGCGGCTTGAGGGCGGCGGCGGTGTCGCTCGCGAGCGGATCGTGCGGAACGATCCACGGACCGATCAGCGCCGCGACGATGATCAGCACGAACAGGCCGAAGGCAAGCCCGGTGACCGGGTTCTCGCCGATGACGTAGCGGGCATGACGGAGCAGCGCGGAAACGCCGGTTGCCGGCCGGACCGTTGCGGCAATGTCGGTCATGCTTCGAGCCTCACGCGCGGATCGACGACGCCATAGAGAATGTCGATGATGAGATTGAGCGTGACGTACAGCACCGCCATGGTGAGCACGAAGCCCTGCACCGGCGCGAAGTCGGATGCGATCAGCGCTTCGACGGCGAACGAGCCGATGCCGGGCCAGGCGAAAACCTTCTCCACCAGCACGTTGGCGCCGAGCAGGAATGAGAACACCATGCCGAGCGTGGTGATCACCGGCAGCAGCGCGTTGCGGAACGCGTAGGTGATGATGAGGGTATAGGACGATAAGCCGCTGGCGCGCGCGGTGCGCACGTAATCCGACGCAAGCACTTCCAGCATTGACGCGCGGGTCATGCGCGCGATCGGTGCCAGCGAAAAGATCGCGAGCGTCGCTCCGGGCAGTATGAGTTGACTGAGCGCCGCGCGGAACGTCTGGAAGTCGCCGGCGATCAGGCTGTCGATCAAATAAAATCCGGTGATCTGAGGCGGCGCCGAAAAGAACACATCGAGCCGCCCGAGCGGCGCTGGCGCCCATCCGAGCAGGAAATAGAACACGTAGACAAGCAGCAGGCCGGTGAAGAATACCGGCAGCGAGACGCCGGCGGTGGCTACCACGCGGCAGGCATGGTCGATCCAGGAGCCCTGCTTAACCGCGGCCAGAATGCCGAGTGGAACGGCGATCAGGATCGAAATGATCAGACCGAACAGTGTGAGCTCCGCCGAAGCCGGCAGCCGGGAGACAATCTCGGTCACCACCGGCTGGCCGGTCGCCAGCGAATTGCCGAGATTGCCGTGGGCGAGATCGTCGACGTAACGCAGGAATTGCACCGGCAGCGGCTGGTCGAGGCCGAGAGACTTGCGGATATCGGCAATGGACTCAGGCGTGGCCGCCGGTCCGGCGAAATACACCGCAGGATCGCCGGGCAGCACGCGGGTCAGCAAGAACGTCACGATGATGACCCCGATTAGCGTCGGGATCACCGTGACGAAGCGGCGCAAGATGCTAACGAGCATGGCGACCGCGTTGTTTCGCCCGGGGTCGGGTCATCACGCCTTGACCAGCGAGCGGTAGTCGACCTGACGATGAAACCAGTAACAGTAGCCGGAGATATTTTGCTGGGTCGCGACTTTCAGATGTGGCTGGAACAGTGGAATGCGCGGCACCTCGTGCCAGGCCTTGGAGATGAAACCTTCGACATCGGTATCGTATTTGGTCTTGTCATCGGCGGCGGCGGCTTCGCGGGCGCCGTCGATCAGTGCGTCCATGTCCTTGTTCACGTAACTCGGCGTGTTGAAGATCGCGTTCTGGCCGGAGTAGCACCAGAAGAAAAAATATTCCGGGTAGTCCAGCCAGCCCGAGAAAAAGTTCACCATCATCGGCATCGATTTTTTGGCCATTTCGCTTCGCCAGTTGGAGCCAGGTATCTTGTTGATTGTCGTCTTGATGCCGATTTGGCCGAGGCTTTCCTGGATCAGCGTGGCGATCGGTTCGGAATTTACGGCATCGCCGAGGTCGAATGAGATGGTGGTTTCGATGCCGCCGGCGCCGGCTTGCTGCATCAACGCTTTGGCCTTTTCCATGTCGGTGACGTAGGCGGTGGGTTGCGGCCAAGCGGTGGTCGAGACGTCGTTCGATTTGCCGCCGAACAGCGGATTGGCAATCCCGAACATCGCTGCATCGATGATCTTCTGATAGGGGATCGCGTAAGCGACCGCTTGCCGAACCTTCTCGTTGTTGAAAGGCGGGTTCACTACGTTCAGGTCGACGCTGTACATGCCGTTGCTGATCGGATTTGCGATCAGCTTGAGCTTGGTCTCCTTCTTCATCTCGGAGAAATCCTTCGCCGGCAGGTCGAAGGAGATGTCGGCGTCGCCGCGCTCCATCAAGGCGCGGCGGTTGCCGGAAGCCGGAATGGTGCGCCAGATGATCTTCTTGAGCTGAGGCAGCTTGCCGCCAACCCAGCCGTCGAAACGCTCGTAGACGGTCTCGACCCCGGGCTTCCAGTTCGTCACTTTATAGGCGCCGCTGCCGGCAGTATTGCTCTTGGTGTAGTCGAGCGCCCAAGGGTCTTTCTCCGTGACGTGCTTCTTAAGAAGTTCCGAATTGTAGACGCCCGGCACGATCACCGCGAGATCGGGCGTAGTCAGCCGGTCCTTCTTGATGAAATCGACACGAAACGTGGTGTCGTCGACGGCGACGAACTGCTCGGGCTTGACCAGCCAGCCCGCTTTCATCTGTACCGTTGGAAATCCGCCGACGGTCACGGCGCGGTCGAACGACCATTTCACGTCTTTAGCTGTGACTGGAGTGCCGTCCTGAAATTTAGCGTCCTTGCGGAGCTTGAACGTCACCGACATATCGCCGACCTTCATGTCTTCGGCGAGCTCGGGTTTGAGCTTGTCGCGATCGTAAGACAGCGAGCCGTCGGGAAGCGTTTTCTTCTCGTGGGTGATCAGCCGGTCGTAGCAATTCCACGAAGCCTCATAGCCAGGCCGGTTGGTGCCCACGCCGTGAATGTCGAGATTGTTGGGCCCGTTTTCGGTAATCAGGAGCAGCGTCTCGCCGCGCGATTGGGCTTTCGCCGGGGACCAGATCGCGGGCGCTGAAACGGCGCTGGCGGCGGTGAGTGCGGTCACCGACTTCAAAAACTCTCGGCGCTTCATGCAAAAGCCTCCCGATCGGTTGGCGTTGTGTCGGGAGTGTTTCCGCAAGCCGCGTGCCACATGGCGTCGCCGCCCTGTCGCGCGTTAAGCCATTGAATTCACGGCGCTTGCCGCCAAATCGAAGCAGAGGATGCTGGCCGGCAAGGGCGTCGAGGTCGAATAAGCTCAAAAATTGAGCACCAGCTGGCTCTGGCCTCAATCTTGCACCGTCGGAGCAGATCCTTCGCCAATCCGATTGCAGGGAGGCCCGAGATGCCGAAAGTGACCTTTGATGCCGAGCCCGCGCCGCTTTCCGTCGATCTCGATCACACCGCGCTCGTGATCATCGACATGCAGCGGGATTTTCTCGAGCCCGGCGGCTTCGGTGAGGCGCTTGGCAACGATGTTTCGCGGTTGCAGGCGGCCGTTTCGCCGCTTCGCCAAGTTCTTGCGGCCGCTCGCGGCCACGACATGCTGGTCATTCACACGCGGGAAGGGCACCGGCCCGATCTTTCCGACGCACCCCCTCACAAAGTCGAACGTGGCGATCCGTCGACGCGGATCGGCGCGCCCGGTCCGATGGGCCGTATCCTGGTGCGCGGCGAACCCGGTCACGACATCATTCCCGAGCTTTATCCGCTGCAGGACGAGCCGGTGATCGACAAGCCCGGCAAAGGCGCCTTCTATCAGACCGACCTCGAACTGATGCTCCGCAACCGCGGCATCGACACGCTGTTTGTCTGCGGCGTGACCACGGAAGTGTGCGTAAATACTACGGTTCGCGAAGCCAATGATCGCGGCTTTCGCTGCATCGTGCTGTCGGATTGTTGTGGCTCGTACTTCCCGGAATTCCACGTCGCCGGTCTCGCCATGATCAAGGCGCAGGGCGGTATTTTCGGCTCGGTCGCCGCGTCGACGCCGCTGCTGAATTCGCTGGCATCAATCGGCTACCCGGTTCGCGCTGCAGTCTGATTACGGCGTCGCGCGCACTTTCCAAAGCGCTTCGTTGCGCAACGGTAAATGCCGTTTTTTTGACGGGCAATGACCGTTATTTGGTCGCCGTTGTGGATTCGCAATTTGCACGTTTGCGATGCAGCAAGCGACAGATAATGGCCAAGGCCTTAGACGGCAGCGATAATTCTTCTGCACGCTCATCGGCTTCTCGATCGCCCGTAACGCGCCCGTCGCGGTTGGCACGCGGCTTGCGAGGTTGAGAGCGCAATCAGGGACGATTGCGGACAACGTCGATATGGGGGGCGGGGCGCTTCACACCAAAAACTCTTTGCCGATGCAACGGCACGGGTGATGAGCCCGTGGGCATTGTCTGGCGCTTTTGGATGCGGCTCGCCATTAAGAGGAGCCTGCTATGACGACCACAACGTCGACTTCGGCGTTTCGCCCACGCTTGTTTACTCCCGGCGACTGGAATGCCTTCTTCGGCTTCGGCACCAACATCCTTACCAATATGCTGACGCTCACGATCCTGTTGCGGTTCGTGATCAAGATGCCGGACTCGATCGTTTTCGGCCGTATCCTGCCGGCAGTCGGCCTGATGATGTGCCTCTCGACGTTTTACTATGCGTACCTGGCTTACCGGCTCGCCAGGCAGACCGGTCGCAGCGACGTTTGCGCGCTGCCATCCGGCATCAGCGTGCCGCACATGTTCATCGTCACTTTCGTGATCATGCTGCCGATCGCGCTGAAGACCCATGATCCGATCAAGGGCTGGGAAGCCGGACTGACCTGGGTGTTCTTCCAGAGCTTCATTCTGATGATCGGCGGCTTCATCGCGCCGATCGTGCGCAGGATCACGCCGCGCGCGGCCCTGCTCGGAACGCTCGCCGGCGTGTCGATTACCTTTATCTCCATGAGTCCGGCCTTGCAAATGTACATGACGCCGGTGATCGGCCTGACCTGCTTTGCCGTCATCCTGGTGAGCTGGTTCGGTGGGTTTCGATATCCGATGGGCATTCCGGCCGGTCTCGTTGCAATCGCGGTTGGCATGATCATCGCCTGGGGCTCCAATCTGTTCGGCCTCAGCTATGGGGGGCTGAGCATCAAAGGCGTTGCCGACTCCTTCACGAATTTCGGCTTCAACGTGCCGCTCCCTGCCGTGAACCACATCTTCTCCGGCTTTGAATATCTCGGCGTGATCCTCGTTACTGCCATCCCGTTCGGCATTTACGATCTGGTCGAAGCGATGGATAACGTCGAAAGCGCGGAGGCCGCCGGCGATGCCTTCCCGACGACGCGCGTGCTGACCGCCGACGGCGTCATCAGCCTGATCGGCTGCCTGATGGGCAACCCGTTCATCAACGCCGTTTATATCGGCCATCCCGGTTGGAAGGCCATGGGTGGCCGCATCGGCTATTCGGCGGCCACCGGCATCATGGTGATCGTGCTGTCCTGGTTCGGCGTGATCTCGCTGCTCCTGGCCATCATACCGGTCGTGGCGATCTACCCGATCCTGCTCTACATCGGCATGCTGATCGGCGCCCAGGCGTTCCAAAGCACACCAAAGGTCCATGCGCCCGCCATCGTGCTGGCGCTGACGCCTCATCTTGCCGCTTGGGGTGCGACGCAGCTGGACGGGGCGCTGGGTGCGGCCGGCACCAACGCGGCGGCCGTCGGCATCGACAAACTCGCCAATAACGGCGTGCTCTATGCCGGCCTCAAGGTCATGGGCGGCGGCTCCATCTTGACCGGGCTGGTCCTTGCCGCGGTCGGCGCCTTCATCATCGACAAGAAGTTCGTCAACGCCTCGGCGTTCGCGCTGGCCGGCGCCGTGCTCACTTTCTTCGGCTTCATGCACGGTCAGCAGGTCGGCATCATGGTGTCGCCGACCGTTGCGATCGCATATCTAATCACAGCGGTCTTTCTGTTCGGGTTGAGCCGAGCTCCGGTGAGCTTGCTGGATCGCACGGCGCCGCATGAGGCGATACCGGAGCCTGCCGAGTAGCAGGCCGACGCTGTCGCGATTTGAACGAAAGCGGCCCGGATTGCTTGATGCAATCCGGGCTGATGTTTTTTTGATCCTGCTAACTTTTTGATTTGTTCCGCCCCACTGTCCCCTCGACGCAGTACGATCGACACGCCGCCCGCTGCCCCAGGCGCACGTGCTATTGCTGTACGGGACGGATTTATACTGTCGGTTGGC
>JBAUGC010000786.1:0-2574 GCA_049679485.1 Xanthobacteraceae bacterium | reverse complement strand
TCGGGCGAATCGGCTGTAGCGAAGCCCGCCGCGCGCGATATGTGCTGGATGACCGGATAGAGCGCGCTGTCGCTATGATGAGGCGAACACTGCAAATAGATGCGGCCATGCGGCTCGCCGGCAATGTCTTCTTGCAACGCCTCGACGGAGCGCGATTTGCCGATTCCGGGTTCGCCGATTAACGTAATGATCTGACCTTCGCCGCCACGCGACAGCCGCCAGCGATCGAGCATCAGCCCCATTTCGTGAGCGCGGCCGACGAGCGGAATGCTGCTGCCGCTGCGGCCCGCCGCAAAGCGCGTCACGACCGCCGCCTCGCCGACCACCCGCCAAGCCCGCATCGAGCGAGCGAAACCTTTCAGGTCGTGCGCGCCGGTGGGCTCGAGCTTGAACAAGCCGCCGAGCAAATTCTGCGTTGTCTCGCTGATGAGAATCGTATCTGCCGCCGCCAGTGCCTGAAGCCGCGCGGCGAGGTTAGGAGTTTCGCCGACGATGGTGCGCTCTTGCGCGGTGCCCGTGCCGACAATCTCGCCGACGACGACCAGTCCTGTTGCGATGCCGACGCGTGCCTGTAACAGGGTGCCGTCCGGGCGCTCGATGTTGCCGACTTCGGCCAGGATGCCGATTGCAGCACGAACCGCGCGTTCGGCCGCGTCCTCGAAGGCGTGCGGGAATCCAAAATAAGCGAGAACGCCATCGCCCATGAATTTGGCGACGAAGCCGCCGAATCGGCCGATCGCGCCGGCGGTGGCATCCTGATAGCGCCGGATCAGACTTCCCAACAGTTCCGGATCGACCGCGCCCGATAGCGCGGTGGATCCGACCATGTCGCAGAACAGCACCGTGACCTGACGGCGTTCCGCATCGGCCGACGTTTCGGGTGCTCTAGCCTCGGCCGCCTTTGGGTGCGCGGTGGTGGCGGCACCTTCAGCCATTGCTTTGAGCAGGCGCCGGCGATTGCCCAGCGACACGCCGAGTTGCTCAAGATCGCGCTCGTTCAGCTCCGGCAGGATATCGAGGCCGATATCGTTTGCCTCGAACGCGTCAGCATATTGCTCGAACTTGTTCCGCCGGAGCCATTCGCGGAGTTCGCTCATACCGTAAGTTCCGTTGGCTGTTCGATGCAGTCTATCAGGTTTCGGCGTTGGCCAGCCTATTCGCTTAGCATTCCGCGCAACAGCCAACGGCACGCGAAGATCGCTGCGCCGGCGACCGCGGCGACCGCCCCGATCATGAGGAAAAATTCAGGCTTCTCCATGCGGCTCCAGAAGCTGCCAAGCCAGCCGGCGAGGAACCCGCCGACGAAGCTCGTGGCGAGCCACACGCCCATCATCATCGACAGGATGCGGACTGGAGCAATCTTGGTGATCAGCGAAAGCCCGACCGGCGACAAGTACAACTCGCCAGCGGTGATGACCACAAAGTAAGCGAACAGCCAGGACCAGTTCGCCTTGCCGCCGCCCGCGTGCCAGGCCGCCGCCGCCATGATGCAGTAAGACAGCGCGACACCGAAACAGCCGAGCGACATCTTGGTGATGGTCGAAGGCTCCGATCCGCTGGCCGCCTGCCGGGTCCACAGCGCGATCACGAAGGGCGTGAACACAAAGATCATGAACGGATTGAAGGCCTGAAACCAGGTGGTCGGGATTTCGGCACTCAAGCCAAACAACTCCACGGTGCGGTCGGTATGCGTGTCGGCCCACAAGACGATGGTGTTGCCTTGTTGCTCGTACGTGGCCCAGAACAACGCGACCGGAATGAACAGCACGAGAATGGCGGCGAGGGCTCGCCAATCGCGGCGTCCAAGCGGCGCTCTCTCGCTTCGCATCGCCTTTGCCTGCTGTAGCTCGTCCGGCGGCAGCAGCGGCATGGCATAAAGATAAATGGCGAGGCCGATCAGCATACCGACGCCGGCGGCGGCAAAGCCGTAATGCCATCCCGCCTTTTCTCCCAGCGTGCCGCAGATCAGCGGCGCCAGAAACGCACCGACATTGATGCCGACATAGAAGATCGAGAAGGCGCGGTCGCGGCGGTGGTCACCCGGCGCATAGAGGCCGCCGACCTGGGTCGAGATGTTGGGCTTGAACGCGCCACTGCCGAGAATGAGCGCCAATAGCGCGAGCAGGAAAAGCTGCTCGACCGCCATCATGAAATGACCGATCGCCATCAGGATAGCGCCGATGACGACGGTGCGGCGCTGGCCTAGCACGCGGTCCGCCAGCAGGCCGCCAAAAATCGGGGTCAGATAGACCAGCGCCGTGTAGAGACCGTAGATCTGCGACGACAGCGGTTGGACATCGAGCGGGCCGAACGAAGCCTCGAGCACGCTTTTGAGACTGGCGAGGCCAAGCACCGTGCCGTCCCGGTCCGACGCGAGCAGATATTTCGTCATGTAGAGAACGAGCAGCGCGCGCATCCCGTAGTAGGAAAAGCGCTCCCACATCTCGGTGGTAAATAGAAAAGCCAGGCCCCTCGGGTGGCCGAACAAGTCGCCCGTGGCGCCGATCCGCCCGTGGTGGGCGGGCTGATCGGCAGACGAAACCGGTTCGGCCATGTCCTCGCCCTGGTGCGCGC
>JBAUGC010000785.1:0-1903 GCA_049679485.1 Xanthobacteraceae bacterium | reverse complement strand
TGGCTGCTTGGCCCGATCTGGGCCTTTGCACAGGAAACGGCGGTGCATGCGCTGCGGCTGATGGGCTCCGGCCTGTTCGACGCCCATCCACGCTTGCAGATCATTCTTGGCCACATGGGCGAAAACCTGCCCTTTGCGTTGTGGCGGGTTGACAATGCCAACGGCTGGATCGCCGACCGAAACAAATATCCTGCGAAAAAACCCATTCGCGAATATTTCCGCGAAAATTTCCATGTCACGACGTCGGGAAATTTCCACACCCCGGCGCTGCTGAACGCCATGCTTGAAGTCAGCGCCGACCGGATCATGTTCTCGACCGACTGGCCGTTCGAAAACATCGACCATGCGGCGAATTGGTTCGACGCCTGTCCGATCAGCGAGAACGACCGGCTCAAGATCGGCCGCACCAATGCGCGCCGATTGTTCAAGCTGGGAAATGCGTAGACGGTAGACGAAATCTAGCTGGCTTCCCGCAGCTTCACCGCGCCTTCCAGATCGACGGAGACGAGCTGGGAGACGCCGCGCTCAGCCATGGTGACGCCGTAGAGACGGTTCATGCGCGCCATAGTGATCGGATTGTGGGTGATGATGATGAAGCGCGTGTCGGTCGCACGCGTCATCTCGTCAAGCAGATCGCAGAACCGCTCGACATTGTAGTCGTCGAGCGGCGCATCGACCTCGTCCAACACACAGATCGGCGCCGGGTTGGTCAGGAACACCGCGAAGATCAGCGCCAGCGCCGTGAGCGCCTGTTCGCCGCCGGAAAGCAGCGACAGCGTCACCGGTTTCTTGCCCGGCGGCTTTGCCATGATTTCAAGGCCGGCTTCGAGCGGGTCTTCGCTCTCGATCAACTGCAGTTCGGCGTTGCCGCCGCCGAACAGCTCGGCAAAAAGCTTTTTGAAGTGCTCGTTGACTGTCGCGAACGATGCAAGCAGCCGCTCGCGCGCCTCATGGTTGAGGCTGTGGATGCCCTGCCGCAGCCGTCTGATTGCCTCGACCAGATCGTCACGGTCGGCAATGAGCTTGTCGTGTTGTGCCTCAACCTCGCGTAACTCTTGTTCCGCAAG
Source organism: Xanthobacteraceae bacterium (assembly GCA_049679485.1). GTDB lineage: Bacteria > Pseudomonadota > Alphaproteobacteria > Rhizobiales > Xanthobacteraceae > BOG-931. The sequence continues at coordinate 836 of JBAUGC010000785.1, read as the reverse complement.
CAGGTTCACCGAGCCGAGGCGCTCGCGCTCGCGGCGTATGCGGTCAAGTTTTTCTTCGACTTCGCCGATCGCCGGCAGCTCGGCATCCGACTTGAGTTCGGCGATCTCGGCTGCTTCCGCCGGTTCGACGTCGAGGAGATCGCGGATTTCGTGTTCGACGTCGGCAAGGCGACGCTTGGCGCCATCGCGGCGTTCCTCCGCGCGCGCGGCCTCGGCGCGGGCTTCGCCGACTGCTTCAAGCGCAACCCGTGCCGCCTTGTCGGCAGCCGCAAGCTGTGTTTCCGCTTCCGCAAGCCGATCGGCAGCGGTGCGGCGTGCACCGGTCGCGGTCTCGATCTGACCGATCAGGGTCTGACGCTGTTCGGCGAATTGCTGCGGCGCGTTGCTGAGTTCGCCGCGCTCGCGTTTCGCCTCCGCGGTGCGCTCGGCGATCGTGGCGATCTGCGTCGCGGCTTTGTCCTTCCGCTCATTCCAGTCCTTGCGCTCGATCGCAATCGCCTGCAGGCGACGGTCGGCAAGCTCGGCTTCGCGTGCAATGGCTTGTGCTTCGACGCGCACTTCGGCGAGCGCTCCGCGATCTCTCGCGATCTCGTCGTTGACCTTGGCAAGCTTGGCCTCGAGACCGGCAGCGTCCGGCAATTCGGCGAGCGCTTTTTGCGCGTCGCGTCTCGAAGCTTCGGCTTCGTCGCGATCTGCGATAATACGCTGCTTGGCTTCTTCTAATGCCGATATCCTCGCTGCATTGCGGCTGATTTCGCGCTCGGCCGCCGCATGCTCCTCGCGCACCGCATCGGTCGAATGCTGGGCGGCGCGCCATTGCGCGCGCGCTTCGGCCT